>CAMNDN010000153.1:0-2533 GCA_946535445.1 uncultured Lachnospiraceae bacterium | reverse complement strand
CTCATTCTTGTGACAAGACGCAGGATGATGGCTGAATAATTGGCAAATCAAAGTATGTTTACACCCTGTCTCTTTTGAGACTGGGGCAGGGTGTAATCTGCTTTTCAAGTGTGTGAATCTCACGCATTTGAAAAACAGATGAGGTAACGTGAGAAAACGATGAAGAAGAAGCTGGACGCAAAAATGATCACACTGATACTGCTTGTGATAACGGCAGTCGGTTTAATCATGCGTTTTTATCCTACCTTTGCGGACTGGTGGAACAGCTTTCATCAAAGCCGTGCAGTAGCGGCCTATGCCAGTGCCATCAATAATCTGGATGAGCATCAGTATGATGAAGTCTTTCAGGCGGCGGAAGAATACAATATGCGTCTGAAAGAAAGCGGTGTGCTCTGGAATATGAGTGAAGAACAGAAGGCAGATTATTATGCTCAGCTGGATGTGACTGGACTTGGAGTAATGGCCTATATCGATATACCAAAGATCGGAATCACGCTGCCGATCTATCACGGTACATCCGATACAGTGCTGCAAGTTGGTATCGGCCATCTGGAAGGGACAAGCCTTCCGGTTGGCGGAGAGGGAAGTCACTGCAGTGTGTCGGGACACAGAGGATTGCCAAGTGCACGTCTGTTTACCGACCTTGGACAGCTTCAGGAAGGGGACCGCTTTACGATTACCGTACTGGATCAGACCATGACCTATGAAGTGGATCAGATCCGTATTGTACTGCCAAATGAACTGGAAGAGCTGGCAATCGATCCGATGGCAGATTATGTCACATTGGTGACCTGTACTCCGTATGGCGTGAACAGTCATCGGATGCTGGTGCGGGGAAAACGGGTGGAAAATGATCCGGATGAAGTGATCGTGCTTTCCGAGGCAGTACTGATTGAACCGCGCATATTTGCGTTTGGAATCTCGATACCGATGTTTCTGATTCTTTATATATGGATGATGGTCAGCACTGGCAAAGAAATTCAATATAAGAAAGATAAGCGTCTTGCACAGGAAGAAATACATCAGCGAATGGAACACCGAAGTGAGATCGCTGAGGGAAAGATGAATGCAGAAGAGCAGAAGGGAGAAACAGAATGAAAAGGATTTTCTGGATTGTCGTTATGGCAATAACGGTTCTGTTTCGGATCCCGGTTCATGCGTCTTCTGAAACATTGAATATTGAAGAAAAAGATGACTGTTCGATCACCCTTCTTCTGGGAGAGGGAGACCAGATGCTTGTCGGAGGCACAATCGCACTGTACAAAGTAGCTGGCGTACACCAGAAGCCGCTTTATTTTGATGTGAGTCGGGGCCAGTTTGCGGGTTCGGATACCGTAAAGGATATTCCGGGCATGAACAGTCAGAAGCTGGAGGAACAGAATTCTGCGATCGCCCAGAAACTTGAAAAGGAAACAAACGAGAATGCGGTTGTCCCGTTAAGTCAGAAGAAAATCGAAAACGGTCAGGTGAAGTTTGAGGGACTTACACCCGGTCTGTATTTCTTGGTTCAAAGTGAACTGTCCGAGGGGCAGCGCAAGATGAACCCGTTCCTTTTATCAATACCAGATCAAAGCGGCAGCGATGATCCGGTTCTGAAACCGAAACCGGGTATCTATTACCCACCGGAACCTACTCCAACTCTGACGCCAACCCCGTCGCAGCCTCCGGAAACGACAGAACCGCCGGCTACGCCATCTGTGCCCGAACAGCCATCAAGACCACAGCTGCCACGAACGGGGCAGAACTGGCTTCCGGTTCCGTTTCTTTTTGCGGTAGGAATGATATTGATTGTTCATGGCCTCCATCTCTTCAGAAAGGACAGGACCGAGTGAACCGAATATTGGAAAAACGAACGCTGAAACAAAGAGGACTGCTGTCGGTTGTTTTCGGCGTGCTGTTTCTGCTGACTGCTGTTTATATAGCAGGAAGCAATCTGTATGAGGATCAGCAGGCCGGCATTGCCAGT
Source organism: uncultured Lachnospiraceae bacterium (assembly GCA_946535445.1). Lineage (GTDB taxonomy): Bacteria > Bacillota > Clostridia > Lachnospirales > Lachnospiraceae > Chordicoccus. Next base: position 567 of record CAMNDN010000153.1, on the reverse strand, counting down.
TCACGGATCATGAAACAGCTTCAGATCCGTGAGGAAAAGCTTCACGCTCCAAATGATCTTCCAAAGATATCCGGCAGTATTCCTTCCGAAGAGAAAGAAGAAGAGATACTGCTCGATGAAGTGGGCGGGGTAAGGTATCTTGGATATCTGACGATCCCGGATCTGGATCTGATACTGCCAGTGGCGTATGACTGGGATTTTGACCAGCTGAAACAGAGCCCGGCAAGATATACCGGATCCTATTTAGAAAATGATCTTGTGATCTGCGCGCATAATTCCCGGTCTCATTTCCGGAAACTGCTTCAGATGCCGATCGGAAAGAATGTCTATCTGACTTCTCCGGATGGAAGTGTATATAAATATGTAGTCTCTGCGATCGAAGACCTTTCCGCGGATGAAACCGTTCGGATGACCGGAGAATCGATTTCAGAAAAAGGATGGGATCTGACTCTTTTTACCTGCACGCTGGATGCACTCTCCCGGCATGCCGTCCGCTGCATTCGAACGGACTGAAAAAATCTGTTTACAGAGACACTTTACAGAGACATGTCACTTCAAATGACACTG
>CAMNDN010000152.1:0-2545 GCA_946535445.1 uncultured Lachnospiraceae bacterium | reverse complement strand
TCTTTTGCGTACTCCTCATAGGCAGCATAGCTCATTGGCTTATCCCACAACCTTGCGGGACCGGATAGAAATGCCTGTTTTAATCTCTGACGCAGAATTCTCGTGACTTAAGTCGTGAGATGAATGCGCAAAAAGAAACTTGTCTCTGACATGGGATACAAAGTAAGCGTCAGAGATTAAAGGGAACCGTCACATATAGCCTCAATGATCCTGCTTCCCACCTTAAAATTATTCTCCATCGCAACTTCGAAAATATCTCCGCTCTCATCGGTGTCTTCGTTCAGAGCCACAGCCTCGCCCCACAGCATCTCCGGTCCGACGCCGTCCATGAAGACATCCATATTGACGGAATCACGGATGATGATAAATCTGTCCAGCATACCCATCCGGTCCATCGTAGTGGCCAGAGCCAGATCCTCCATCTCAGAACCCGCATACGGATCGGGGCAGTTGTAGGTCTCGGTGATGAGGCGTGCATTTGCCTCATCATAGGACCCTTTCCAATAATTATCCCCGGTGACCACAGTACCCCGAAGGACCTTCGGGTCGCGTCCGGCCCACTCGGCTCCGTCAAATGCCTTAAGCATGAACGTCCGTGTCTCTTCAGTCGTTTTGAGCGGTATGTCCTTTACCAGGTCATAAACCTGATCCATGAGCCCGGCGTCCAACAGCTTAAATGCGATATCATCAAATGCACTGTCGTGGAACCATGTCGTCTCACGTTCTTCCGCCATATCTCTTGTATCCGCATGGTGGCCCAGATCATAGTCGACTGCTGCCGTGATAATGAACACATCCCCCATGACAGTATACTCAGTGGCGGATCCCATGCAACCCGTACTGATGACATAGGCATCAGAGAAATCGAACCTGTCATCGCGGAGGACTGCCATCAGGCTCAGCGCGGAATTGACTTTTCCCTCGCCCGTCTCATACAGGGCAATTCCATCCTTCACGTACAAGGGATTATCCGAAAAACCTCCGACGATTTCATACTCTGCCGCCCCCATCTCATAAGCCTCGAAATAATACTGAGCTTCTCCCGGTGTATCTCCCGCCATGTCTCCGATCTCAAACTTGGGGAGTACAAGGACCTTTATCTTCTCCTTCGCGGAATCAGTCTGTGCCTCATCTGTCATCTCAGATGCAGTCTGTGCTTCATCTGTCATCTCAGACACAGTCTGCGCTTCAGCTGTCATCGCGGATTCGGTCTGCGCCACATTCTCCTGTGTTGAAATCCGCCCTCCCTGAGAAGCACAGGATGTCAAAAACATGGTTACAATTGCCAGCCATACAGCAGCTCTTTTCAAATTCATCACCTCCGTACAGAAAGATTTTTGGCTATCGTGAATAGCCGGGGTCAGAAAATCAGGAACGCCGGATTTGTTACGAAAGTTCAGTTAAAAGTCAGGATTTTCGGACTGTCATCCTCTCCGCTCCGGATCATGACCCTGATCCGGAACGTAAAGCCCTCGTAGTCGAGTTCCTGTACCGTGAACGGATGCTCTTCAAAGACGAGCGCTGACATCCCGTCTTTGCTGTAAGCGGGATATTCCCCGACAAAACCTTCGGCACGCAATCCGGCGTCTGCCATTTGCCTGATTTTTTCCATTTCAAGAATGGATTCAGGACAGTATGTTCTTTCGGGATACCGGGAAGAAGCTTCGCATATCTTACTGTAAATATGTTCACACAAGTTCTTCCGCCCGGGCCTGTTCAGTTCGTTTGCCAGATGCTCTATGATGGCATCGGTGCGGACAAAGGGGATTTTTCTCAGAGCGAATGCACGATCGATTTTTTTGACATAATCCATATCACCGGACTCGACGGCAAGTTTACGCATGCAGGTCCAGCCGTCCTCATTCTCGGGGTAGCGGTCATCAAGCGGCTCGTTGATCGGCGAAAAGTATCGGAACGGGCCGAAGTGGACGAGAGGCAGCAGCGCAAGCTCCGCGTCATTTACAGCGTCCGGACCGAGAAAGGCATATTTATCATGGATCGTGCCGATCATGTAGACAAGCATACGCCAATGCTCCTCCCCTTTTCTCCAGATGTGACAGATGCGGTGATATTGGTAGAAGCTCTTTTCGAACGCACAGTTGTCGAACCAGAGGGTCAGTTTATCCCCCGTCGGCATGTCGAAGATGAGACCGGGGCGGTCCGGCTCGTCGATCAGTTTGACCAGTGTGTTCCCGTCGAATTCTTCCGGAATTTCTCCCATTACCTGGCAGTTGTCAAGAATCAGGTAATACTCGACGGCATCATTCATCATGTATGGAATGTACATGACGGCAGGATCGGTGCTTTTCGGGATAAGTTCCAGAACTTCCAGTTCGAGGAGGTCGTCGATGAGGAGAAGCAGGTTTTCGTGTGAAAGCGGTTGTGTGGACATAAATCCTTCCTGTTACAGAGAGCCTTAAAATACGATGTTGGTCTGCGCGGGCCTCGGACAGGCCTGGCAGGAGGCGGGATCATCCCGCCTGCTATCATTTAAGTTTCTCATAAGAATATATAAGAAACAACAGATAAAGGTGCAACTTTCAAT
>CAMNDN010000151.1:0-2593 GCA_946535445.1 uncultured Lachnospiraceae bacterium | reverse complement strand
ATCTTCATCTGGGTGGTATGGTCATAATGCCTTATATTTTTCGGTGTTTTCACGGTATCCCTTGTTCAGTACTATATGTCCGCCTTCTACAAGAACCGCCTTTTCATGTTCTTCCTTCGGCTTTAATTTCTTGTATCTGGTCAGCTTGTATATCTCCTTCTGAAGCCAGCGGACATTCTTCCTGAGCTCTTCTTCTTCATCCGGTGCCTTCTCACGGATCTCACCGGTTTCCATGTAGCCTCTGGCATAGCTGTCATATACTGTAGCGTGTTTTTTCAGCTGATGGAGTATGAATCCCTCCGGAAAAGCTTCGCTCCCTATGAAGAAAGCCAGCTGCTTGCTCTCGTAGTTGGTAAGTTTCCTGTAGCCTTCTTTATTGAAATTATAGGACACTTCACCATCATTGTTGTCGATATATATACCGTCAAGGGCTACCGTGACGCTCTCTGTCTCGATGGCCGAGATCTTAGACAGGACCCCTCTGACAAAGTCATTGTCAAATCTTTTTCTGATGTCTGCGATCTCAGCTTCATCCGGCATCCATCTGAACATTTTCGTCTCGATCGCATCAGCTTTATTACGGGCAGTCACAGCCCAGAAGAATACTGCAAGAGCCAGAAGGATGAATGCCAGAGCAGCCATGGCAAGCCTGCCGTCAGTCTCCTGCGACCCTGCTTTGACTGCACCGGCGATCACATCCAGCGACATATTCTTTTTTCCGGCCGTCTTTGTATACTCAGTGGCAACTTTCGTGAACTGTTTGATGACATCGTTAAGCGAATCAAAGCCGAATAAAGCAATGAGCAATCCGAGGATCACCCGGTTTGTGCCCTTGTTCCTGTACTTATCTATCTTCTTTCTGATCTTGCGGTCCTCTTCAAGAGTATGTTTTTCCCATTCCTTAGAAGTCATTTTACCCTCACAATCAGTGTTATGTATGAATTATCAGTCTCTGCTCACCGTCAAGCTTAATGCTCTCGTGATCCTTGAAGTATTCTTCTAGTAAGTTCGGCGCCTTTGTGGCAACTTCGACAGGCCTTCCGTTCTTCTCTATCTCCTCGCTAGGGAGATCCAGGAAATCTCCGATATTTTCGAAGAAGAACTTCTGCATGACGACGGTGAACATATCCTCGTCTCCGACTTCTTTCCCGTTCATCTTAAGTGATATGACCTGGTGATTCTTCCGGTCAAACTCGCAGCAGAATCCTTTTGAGAACTGGAACCATTCATTATGCTCGCTGTCCAGGAATGAGTCTTCCCGGAGCATGAATTTCACGATATGCCTGAGCTGTTTGCCTGTCAGTCTGAAACCGAACGCAGGCTCCGCGAACGGGAATATCTCAAGGAAATCCCTGACCGTGACTGCAGGTCCAAGCGATGTCTTGCGTATGCTTCCTGAGCCGATGAGAACAAGATCCGCACCGATCTGATCGCGCATGCATTCCGCCAGGAGGTTTCCGAGTTCGGTCTCCATGTTGCGCTTCGGATGTGTGTAAGCGCGCGGAAATCTTGTAAGGATGCGTCCGTACTTCTCGTCCGTATAATCCTTGTACTCGCTGACGACCTTCTCCAGAGCTTCATCACGCGGGCAATTCTCTTCTGTGATCGGGATGCACTGCCATGTATATGAATCTATGCAGTTTTTGTCAGTATCGACCATTATATCGAAACGTCCGATCTGATCTGTGCCGACAGCCGCCTGTACGATCGGGATCCCCGCCACAACGCAAGGCTCTTCGAGGAGCGTATGGCTGTGTCCACCGATAATAATATCTATTCCGCATGCCGGGTCGAGTGCCTCGGCAAGTTTCTTGTCCTCTTCAATACCGATATGTGTGAGCAAAACGGTCAAATCAACATCCTCAGTGCGGTATGCATCGCAGATTTTGCTGATCTCAGATACTGCATCCTGTATATCTATCAGGGTGCCGACAACCCCTTCGCTCTTTGTGTTCTTCAGCACTTCCTCGGTAAGTATGCCTATGAACATCACACGCATTCCATCGATTTCCTTGATGAAGTGAGAGTTGAACAGACGGGTGCCGACGTATTTGATATACATGTTGGCATTGATGATCGGGAATGACGCGCACTTCTCGATGAACAGCATGTGCGCCAGCCCATAATCTGCCTCATGATTTCCGATCGTCACAACATCAGGTGCGAGCATGTTCATGATTTCGATCGTCGAGAGCCCCTGAAACTCGCTGTCGATCAGCGAGCCGCGGAACATGTCACCGGAGATAGAATAGATAACATTCTTCTCCTCGTTCCGGACCTTGTTTATATAGCCGGACAGGCGCGAAACGCCGCCGATGAGTTTCTCGTCAACCTTCTCTGCAAGGAAGTCCCCGTGAAGGTCGTTGGAGTGCAGCAATGTAAGTTTTTTCAGGTTCTTCATTATATATTTCTCCCCTGGTTATTTCTGTATTGAATCAAACCAATAAGGTCTGTTTCAGCCATCCGGCAATGGCATCAATGATCTTATCTTCGATAGCATCCGGAAGCAGGCCTTCATCCTTTTCCGGATCCGTCATATGCGGTATCTTAACGTTTCCGGTATCTTCCCTGACCACTATATCACTTAATGTGA
>CAMNDN010000150.1:0-2646 GCA_946535445.1 uncultured Lachnospiraceae bacterium | reverse complement strand
TTTCACAACAAGTATCTTTCTCACAACAAGTATCTTTTCATTAAGGAGGGGTTTTCCATGTCCAAGGCAATGGATTTCTCAAATTTCTATTCCCACGCAACAGATGTCTATTCGATGGAAGGTTTCAAGCCGGCCATCGTCGATCAGCACTACCTGGATGAGCTGGGCGTAACGACAAAGCCGTCCGAAGAGACGCTTCAGAAGTTAATTGCCGGCTCCCGCATTTTCATGAAACGTATGGAAGAGCACACCGTCATACCGGTCCAGCACCTGGTCCTCGAAGACGTCGATCCCGAAAGCGTTGAGACGGAGATCCACAATTACACCGGCCGCTGTCCTACGCTCACCTTTGAGCTCAATCCGGTAAAAGGATGCAACGTCGGCTGCCAGTACTGTCTCGTCACGGACGGCGTGCACGAGCAGCAGCTGATCGCCTATGAAAACTACCACCTGTATGTGAGAAAACTCCTGAAGGAAATGAACGGGACACCGGACGGTCCGTCCAGACCCGAGGATATCCGTGAGCGGAACAGACTCCTCAGCGAACTTGCCCGCGCCATCGAGGAAGAACCCGCCAGAAAGAAAGACATCGAGCGGGAAATCACGAAAATCAGCCGGGGCAAGAACTGGAATCACTACTACTATTATTCACCGAAGACCGAAGCTCTTCAGGAGCCGACGCTCAGGACTGGAATCGCGCACAGAATCCTGAAAGAATTCATTGCACACTTCGAAGAATATCCGGATTCCAATGCCCGCCTCTTCATCGCTTCCAAGGCAGGCGTGAAACATCTCCTGTATGAATATGAGGGCGAGACGATCCTCGACCTCTTCGTAAAGCTGAAGGACAAGATGCAGTTCAATACCTCTGTGTCTATCATGCCGACGGAATTCCGCAACATTCTGGAGCCGTATGCCGCTCCGATCGAGGAAAGACTCGGCGCTGTCCGTCTCTGCCAGGAAAACGGCATCCCGGCCAACTCCGCGCTGATCCAGCCGATCTTCACACCGTATCTGACGGATGAGCACATTCATGAGTTCTTTGACGCGCTCCATGAGGCAGGGATCATTAACTATAAGCCGGAATTCCTGACGGCCTGCATGGAAAATCTCGCCATGCTCGGACAGTGGCTCGGCTACTACGACAAGTCCATGGAGAAAGCTCTCTATGAAGACTACATCATGCCGGAAAATGCGGACCATAAAAAGCAGAGAGGACGTACTGCTCCCGACCGAGCGCTCTCGACCGAAAACATTCAGAAAATGATGCGTTACACGAAGTCTCTCGGCATGACGACAAGCATCTGTTACTGGGTAAGAAAACAGTTAAAGATCGACGGAAAGATGATTCCGATCATCAATGAGAACGGTTTCCAGTGCCTTGGATACCAGTCGCATCTTTTTAAGGAAGAGACATAAAGGAGGACACTATGAAGAACAGGAAGATCATATGGAGCACGGCTGTACTCTTATCTTTTCTTTCCATGTTCGCACTTGTCCTGAAATTTATACCGTATTACCTCAACTCGGATTCGGCGTTCTTCCCGCTTCTTGCGCACTGGGAGTACTCGACCGGCAGCATTTTCCCTGAAGGTATGTGCTACAGCACACAGGTCATGGGATTTTCGCCGAATCTCTTCATGATCCCGTATCTGGCGATCTTCGGAGAACACTATCTTCTGGCGAGGACACTCGGCATCTTTACGATCTGGATCATAATCATTGCCCTGCTGTTCATCCTGTTCCGAAGCGACAGGTACACACCATTCTGTGTCGTATGCATGCTTCTTCTGATCCCCTATCTCGGTTCTTCGGCGACCGAAGAGTATTTCTTCGAGGCAGGGTACGTCAATCAGATCAAATGGCTGGCGCTCGCTCTCATTCTGTGCACCGCCCTGTGGAAGCTTCTCGGCATCAATGAAAAAGAGGCAGCAGCAAGCTCCGCGATTCCGCCCAAAAAGAGGGCGGTCAGGATCGCCGCGCTGTCAGTTGCCCTTTTCGCAGCCATCGTCTACTCCAACTCCTGCGGTGTCAGAAACCTTCTCATCACCTATATCCCGATGACCGGAGCCGTCATCCTGTATGCGGTCATGCTGCAAATGCCCTCTCTGCTTACGGAAGGAACATCCCTTCTGTCAAAGCTTGCGGCTTTGGTAAAGAAGGTGCTGCCATTTGCAGGCATCTTTCTGGCCGGCAGCCTGTGCGCAATCATCGTTTACCGCGGGATCAGTGCGCGCGTGTGGACATTTGAAGACCAGACACAAGTCACGCTCGCGCCCTCTCACATCTTCATGGAACGGGTGATGAAACTCATCAATTCTCTCGTTTCGATCTGCGGAAACCGGGATTCCGCCCCTATGTTCAGTGTAAGAGGGATCTCCAAGCTGGTCAACTATTTTTATGCTGCTTTCATCTACATCTGCGTGCCCTGGTATTCCCTGAAAAAATTCGGGCAGCTGAAAGAAGACAGGTCCCGGCTCATCATCCTCACGGCCCATATAAGCTCCCTGATCCTGGCTTTTATCTGCGTGACTGCCAATCTCGATATTATTTCCAATGACGAATCACGCTACATTCTCCCTGTATTTGTGAACAATATTTTTGTTCTCGGGGCGCTTCTGCTGGATCCGGGCACTTATGAATCCT
>CAMNDN010000149.1:0-2665 GCA_946535445.1 uncultured Lachnospiraceae bacterium | reverse complement strand
CATCAGGATTGTACTTCCAATGAAAAACTACTGGCTCTGCATTGACTTCTTCAAAATAAAGGTAGATCCGATCATACAGTTCTGACTTCGATTTGACCCGAATGCCACGAAGCATCTGCTTTTATGTAATTGCAAAGTACTTGTTAATTAATAGCCGGTATCTTTCGGCATACCAGGTATCTTAAAAAATCGTACTTGTGCGTTGTTCTTTACGGTCATATAATTAAACCAGTTCGAAAATATGACTGCGAAGGAATGATGATATGAATGCACAGACCACGCTGGAAGAGCGTTTTGGAAAATGCCCCTATGCAACAGCACAGAGCCTGATCTCCGGTAAATGGGCCGTCCTCATCCTGTTTTATCTGGAAGACGGACCGGTGCGCTTCAATGAGCTTCTCCGGAAAATGCCGAAAATGACACACGCTACACTTTCCGTTCAGCTCAAATCACTCGAAGAATACGGTCTGGTTAAACGCGAACAATATGAGGCCATCCCTCCGAAAGTGGAATACTCTCTCACAGATATCGGCAGGAAGTTCCATCCTGTGATCGCCGCAATGGAGACTTTCGGGAACGAATACATCGCTCAGATGAAGGGAGGCGGAAAGTAATGAATATGACCGGAACCGTCTACAGACCTCCGTATGAGGCGAATTCACTTTTGCTGCAGGTCACGCTTGGCTGCAGCCATAATAAATGCACCTTCTGCTATATGTATCCGGACGTGAAATTCACTGTATGCCCGATGGAGCAGATCGAGGCAGATATTGAAGAAGCAGCGAAATACTGCCCCGATGTCGAGCGTGTATTTCTTGAACATGGCGATGCCTTTGTGCTTTCAGCTGACAAACTGACCGAGATCGCGGTTGCGATACACAGGAATCTGCCAAAGGTGAAAACCATCGCCATGTATGCGTCCATCCAGAATATCAAACACAAGACGGATGCCGAGCTTCGCCGTCTTTGTGACCTGGGGATCGGTGGACTTGATATCGGCGTAGAAAGCGGCTTGGATGCTGCCCTGACCTATATGAACAAAGGCCATACAGCGGAAGAAGCAAGAGAACAGCTCCTGCGTCTGACGGAAGCAGGGATATCTTACAGCTTCAATGCCATACTGGGCTGCGGCGGTGCTGAACTCTGGCGTGAAAACGCTGATGCCACCGCTGACCTCATCAATGCAGTCCAGCCGCATCTGCTCTTCATCGGCACACTGCATGCACAGCCCGGATGCAGGCTGTACAGCGACATGAAGACCGGCGCTTTCAGGGAATGCACGACGGGCCAGCTGCTTGATGAACAGGAACGACTGATCTCCCGGCTGGATCTGAAAGACACGATCTATTTCGGATCACACCCTTCCAACATCGTGCCGATGCAGGCGCTCTTACCGAAGCACCAGAAAGAGATGCTTGAGATCGTGCGTGAAACAAGAAAAAACCTTCAAGGCAGACTGGATGAATATCCTGTCCGCGGCGGAGAAGGTTCGATCATAAACAGATAATTTTAAGGAGGTATCAGACTCATGGAAACAATCACTACACTGAAAACCCGCAGAAGCTGCCGCGCCTACAAGGCAGACCACGTTGAAGAGGAAAAGCTGAACGCCATCGTCGAAGCCGGCACATACGCTCCGACCGGAATGGGTAAGCAATCTCCCATCATCCTCGTTATCAAGGATAAGGAAGTCCGCGACCAGCTTGCAAAGATCAACGCCGCCGTCCTTGGCGCTGATATCGATCCGTTTTATGGCGCACCGGATGTCGTGGTCGTCCTTGCGGACAAGTCCATGCCGACCTATGTATACGACGGAAGCCTTGTGATGGGCAACATGATGAATGCTGCCGCAGATCTGGGCGTCGCCAGCTGCTGGGTCCATCGTGCAAAAGAAGAGTTCGAAAGTGAAGAAGGAAAAGCGATCCTGAAAAAGCTCGGTATTGAAGGCGATTATGAAGGCATCGGCAACCTGATCCTTGGCTACGCCGCTGCTCCGGCCGGTGTTCCTGCACCGAGAAAAGCGGACTATATCTATAAAATCTGAAACAGGCTTTCGATAATTCTATGAACGATAAAGGCTGGTTCGCCGTTTGGTATATCATTTAACCTTAACAGGCGAATACAGCCTTTTTCTTTTAAGCAATACAGCCCCTGTTTTATATGCCTGCAATTCCCATCAGCGCGGCGTCGACCAGGCTCTCAATAATGCCGGTGCCGATCGTGATGCCCATGACAGCGGCTTCGATCAGGACCAGCAGAAAGGTCTGGCTCCAAGCCTGCCTGTTGATCGTGTAAATGAGGCAGCCGGCTACGAAGAGAATCAGGCCGCCGAGTACAACAGACGAGATCTGCATCCCGACCTTTACAATGACTTTGAGAAGAAGCAGTATCAGCACCACCGGAAGCAGCGCTGTCTTGAGTAAGATTCTGAGTAAAAACATATATCATCCCATCCTTTCCCGGGTTCTTATCTATATTTTCTTAGACCGGCAGACGCTACGCAAGGATGTCGCCGGTATGTAAGGGCAGCCTGCTGACCACCCTTTAGCGGAATTTCCGCTAAAACAAATTATTTATGCTGTTTCTTCAACTTCCTCATCCGCTTCCACTACTTCATATTCGTCATTCGTTTTTAACCTCATCCTGTGGTTAAGGAACTTCTCGA
>CAMNDN010000148.1:0-2759 GCA_946535445.1 uncultured Lachnospiraceae bacterium | reverse complement strand
ATCGAGAAGGAGCTTGGAAGCTTAGTTGACACCGGGCTTGCCCGCTGGTATGCCATCAAGGTATTTGAGAGAGACGAGAAAGTCCTTGAGACTGTCTCTCTGAACGAGTCACAGAAAACAGCTATTGAAAAAATCATTTCAGACTGTGAGAAGGAATTCGATGATGACTCCGAGAGCATCATCACCAATGAGCGGTATGAATATATTTCGGGGATTATTTCCGCAGCGGTCCGGAAAGCGGTATCGGAAGATAATATGACAATGTCCGATAGAATAGACAAAATCGTGACCAACCGTATTCTCGGACTTCCGATCTTTTTCTGTGTCATGTTCCTGATCTACGCGATCGCGATGGGCGGATGGCCGATTTCCATCGGTACGATCGCGACCGGATTTGCAAACGATGTCATTTTCGGCGAGTGGGTACCGGGACTGGTTGACGGTCTTCTCACAGCGCTGCGCATCTCTTCCGATTCCTGGCTTTACGGTCTGATTCAGAACGGTATTGTCGGCGGTGTCGGCGCAGTTCTCGGATTTGTTCCGCAGATGCTGGTCCTGTTTCTTCTGCTTGCGATCATGGAGGACATCGGTTATATGTCCCGTGTGGCATTTGTCATGGACAGAGTTTTCCGCCAGTTCGGCCTTTCCGGAAAGAGCTTTATTCCGGTACTGGTAGCGACGGGCTGCGGCGTTCCGGGTATCATGGCATCCCGTACGATCGAGAATGACCGTGACCGTAAGATGACGATCATGACGACAACATTTATACCGTGCGGTGCGAAGCTCCCGATCATCGGACTTGTGGGAGGCGCCCTTTTCGGCCAGTCTCCGCTTATTTCGGTCTCTGCTTATTTTATCGGCATGGCGTCCATCATCGTGTCCGGTATCATGCTTAAGAAGTTCAAGGCCTTTGCCGGTGAGCCGGCTCCTTTCGTCATGGAGCTCCCGCCGTATCATGTTCCGTCCGTGACCAACGTTCTCAGGGCAACATGGGAGCGCGGCTGGTCTTTCATTAAGAAGGCCGGTACGGTCATCGTGCTTTCTTCCATAATCATCTGGTTCCTGTCGTCCATGGGAACAGTCAACGGAAAGTACGGTATGGTCGATGTACTCTTCGAGGATAAGACGATCGCCACGGATGAGTATATTGCCGGAATGGCAGCGAAGATGGACATTCCGGAGGATGAAGTTGCGCCTATGGACGCATCTCTTCTGGCAAATGTCGGCAATGCGGTATCTGTTGTCTTCGATCCGCTCGGATTCGGCACCTGGAAACCGACCGTGGCGACGATTACAGGTCTTGTCGCCAAGGAAGAGGTCGTCAGTACATTCGGTGTCCTCTATAATTATGATGAGGAAGCCACGGGAGTGGAACTCGGTGAGAATGGTGAGGGAATCTGGGACAGAGTCGCTCAGGATTTCACGCCGCTTGCAGCATTTGCATTCATGATATTCAACCTGCTCTGCGCTCCGTGTTTCGCAGCAATGGGCGCGATCAAGCGTGAGATGAATAACGCGAAGTGGACGGCTGCGGCAATCGGATATATGTGCCTCTGGGCCTATGTTGTCGCCCTGATCACCTATCAGCTGGGCATGGCTTTCAGCGGAGGAGGATTCGGTATCGGCACCGTCGTCGCAATAGCTCTTGTTGCGGGTCTGGTCTATATGCTTGTCCGCAAGGGGTATCAGCCGGATGAAAAGGCGCAGACGCTCACAAGTGTTGAGGCTGCAAAGTAATACGAAAATCATTATTTCCGGGTCTGCCTGGCAGGCCCGGATCTTTGCCTGTCTTAAGGTCATGTATCTTTCGCGGGGATCTTTCAACAGAAAGATAAGCTCAGCCGGTTACCTTAAAAGACAGGCCGCCCGAAAGGAGTAAGATGGGATATATATTATGTACAGCCGTTTTGATTCTGGTCGTGGTCGTCTGTGTGAGAAGTATTCTCAGGGATCACAGGCAGGAAAAAGGCTGCGGGGGAAATTCGTGCAGCGGGAACTGCGCAGGCTGCGGAGGCTGCGGGGGCGGTCAGGATATCGTTATAACGGTGAAGAGGAAGAAAGGATAGGGAGCGTATGGTAAAAACGACAGCAAAGGTCGACGGCATGATGTGTCCGATGTGCGAATCTCATGTCAACGATATGATCAGAAAGAATTTTAACGTGAAAAAAGTGTCTTCTTCCCACAAAAAGAAGGAGGCTTATATTGTGAGCGAGAGACCTCTGACGAGGGAGGAACTGGAAGAATCCCTGTCGACCCTCGGTTATCACTGTCTGGAGGTTTCGAGTGAACCTTATAAAAAGGGGCTGTTTGGTCTGTTTGGCTGAATGGAAAGTGAGAAAACCGGAAAGAATAAGGGAAGGAGTCGCGGAGGAAAAATGTCTTTCGAACGGAATGGAGTGATGTATGCCCAGAATTAAAAAGGTTTACGCTACAGATATTGTGGCTGTTGCTTATACCGGGAGTGAGATCCCTGTTTTTGAAAAGAGCGAGGCATTTTGGATTTATGCCGTTGATGAGACGAAGATTGTGCGAATGCAGATTTTATCCGTATATTCCGGGAAGCCGGAAGATATGATAAAACAGCTGAGCGCATGCAGGGCGGATGCGCTGATCTGCCGGAATTTCGGGCCGAAGGCCATGAGTCTTCTGAGAGGTGCCGGGATACGGATGTATACATTTGACGGTGGAGCGAAGGCAGCGGTGAACGCATTTGCTGCCGGGAAAATAAAGGAATTGTAAAAATAGGGGGCTGTCATAC
>CAMNDN010000147.1:0-2766 GCA_946535445.1 uncultured Lachnospiraceae bacterium | reverse complement strand
ATTGCATTTTAAATGATATCGCCAGCAACTTTATTATGAAGTGGGAAGTTTGAGTAAGTTAATCTAACTCTTTTATTTTAGTAGAAGGATGGGATGAGTCAAGACCGGGCCGCAAAGAATGGCTTGCATTGTAGGGACCGGGACGGATATGATAGGGGAGGAGCATATGCATCTGCCGAAAAAAGCGGGGACGGCAGAGAAGTCGTACGCGCAGATGTTCCGGAATTCCCCGCGGGGAGGTCTTATGCAGGAAAAACACAGGCGCCGTCCGCATTACAGCGGCAAATATCCGCGGCGATTCGAAGAAAAATATAAAGAGCGGAATCCGGAGAAGTACAAAGACACGATCGAGCATGTCATTTCAAAGGGCAGCACCCCGGCAGGCATGCATATCCCGATCATGGTGGATGAGATTCTTGACTTTCTGCAGATCAGCCCCGGTGAGAGGGGACTTGACTGCACGCTCGGATATGGCGGCCACAGCCTGAAAATGCTGGAGGCGCTGAGAGGACACTGCGGAGAGAATGAGAACGGTGATAAGGGGCATCTTTATGCCCTGGATGTAGACCCGATCGAAATTGTTAAGACGCGGGAACGTTTGAAGGAGAAAGGATACGGAGAAGAAATCTTCACTGCGGTCCGCACGAATTTCCGCAATATCGACGAGGTGGCGGAAAAATACGGCCCGTTCGATTTCGTGCTGGCTGATCTGGGAGTCTCGTCCATGCAGATCGACAACCCGGAGAGGGGCTTTTCCTATAAGACGGACGGGCCTCTGGACATGCGTCTTGACCCCACGAAGGGCGAGCCGGCAGCGGAAAGGCTGAAGGCACTGTCGGAAGATGAGATTGCATCGATGCTTTATGAAAATTCCGATGAGCCGTACGCGGCCGAGATCGCGAAAGCCATCATCAAAGTCTGTCGCTCAGGCGGAAAAATCGAGACGACAAGGGAACTTAGCGAGGTGGTGAAAAAAGCCGTCACAATGATTTCCTCTAAAAAGATAGTGGAGGACAGCCGGGAGGATGCCGTCAAGAAGGCCTGTGCGAGGACGTTTCAGGCACTCAGGATCGATGTGAACAGCGAGATGGAGGTTCTCTACGAATTTCTGGAAAAGCTGCCGGGAGCGGTGAGAGAGGGCGGGCGTATCTGTATCCTGACTTTCCACTCCGGGGAGGACCGGCTGGTGAAAAAGGCTTTCAAGGCCGGACAGGGCGATGGCGTCTACAGTTTTGTATCGAAAGAAGTAAAGAGACCCTCGAGAGAGGAATGTGTCCGCAATCCGAGGGCCAGGTCCACAAAACTTAGGTGTGCTGTGAAGGCTTAACGGAAATACCGGTCTGCCCCGCGCAGATCCTCCACGATATCGATGATCTGCGGGAATCTGCTGTAGTGGGGCTCCATTGTCTGCTTGTGGATGGCAACAATGGAGGCGCCGACATCTGCAGCACATGTGATACCCGAGAGGGAGTCTTCAAAGATGAGTATGTTCTCATCCGTACCGATCCTGTCGAAGGCATCCCGGAACATCATGATTTTGTTCTTATAGGTATTGTTGTCGTAGATGATGTGGTCCATATCGAACCATCTGTCCAGATGGAATGTTTCCACGAAGAACTCAATGTTCTGGATGATCGAGGCGGTGGCGATCGCGCAGGGAATGTTATGCGCTTTGAGATAGTCGAAAAGTTCGGTCGCGCCGGGGACGAGTTTCGCACCGCCCGGAACGTTCCGGACGGTCTCGCGGTAGAGCTCTTCCTTGCGCAGGGAGTAGTAATTTAACTGTTCGTCGGAGAGTGTTCCGCCGGACAGGCGGCGAAGGATCTCGATGTTGGGATAGCCGGCATACTCGGTGTCCATGAGCTCCGCAGTAAGATGCCGGCCGCATACTTCCATGGCGATGCGGTCCCAGGCGACAACGTGGTATGCATCGTCGAAGAGAAGAGTGCCGTTGAAATCAAATACGACGCCGTTAAAGTGCATGGTGTTTCCTCCGAATAAATATTTTAGAAAACGATTTTATGCGGGACTTGGCCCTTAAGAGGAATTCTGAAGGAAGACGGAAGGTGTGTCAAGTGGTTCGTTGACAGAACTATCAGATGGATCGGTACTGCGAAAGGAAAATTATGGAATATCTTGATATGTATGATGAAAACCGGTGCCCGCTGGGGTTTAAAAGGTCTCGCGCCGAGCCTTACAGACCCGGAGAATATCACCTGATCGTCCACGTGTGTCTCATGAATAAAAGAGGAGAGATGCTGATCCAGCAGCGCTCGGACCGTGTCTCCCGATGGCCGGGCCTGTGGGATCTGACGATTGGCGGACACGTTCTGGCGGGAGAGGAGCCCCGGCATGCTGTCACACGTGAAATGCGTGAGGAACTCGGTCTTGAACTCTCGACCGCAAATGCGCGGATCATCTGCCGGCGGATGGAGAACCGGTTCGATGACACGTATGTTGTCTCCACGGAAGATATCATGAACTGCAGCAGTGAGGAGGATCTGCAGGGTAAGATTGTTCTGCAGGAAGAAGAGGTCATGGCCGTGCGCTGGGCATCCCTGAAAGATGTGATGGATATGATCGGGGATGGGAGATTTCTCGGGTATGATACGGAATTTGTAAAAAAGCTGTTCACAGCGGACTGAAGGGTCTGCCGTGAACAGCGTTAAATTTTTTAAAGAGCCTTTTTATCTCCGAACAGGTGGATGCGTGAAAGGGAAATCATGATTCTTCGGTAATCAGGACCACGTCTCTGACATTGAAAAG
>CAMNDN010000146.1:0-2833 GCA_946535445.1 uncultured Lachnospiraceae bacterium | reverse complement strand
GGTTACAGTTCAGCGGTTCGCCAGCGGTAGAGTATAAATTTGCTTGCTACAGGTAAAATATCTGATATAATAGTAGTGAGAGGTTTATCAACATTTTCAATAATTACTATTGCTATCAAAGTCCGGATATGGTATATTTGTAGTGAGAGGTATTCGATGTTCATCAAGATACTTACAAAGACATACGGGAATGGGAAGAAGCATTATTACGCAAGTCTGGTAGAAAACAAACGTGTTGGAGATAAAGTAATTCAGACAGTTCGAGCGAATCTTGGCCCGGTAACAGAAGAACAGATTCCATATCTGAAAGCTGCTTATGCCAAGAATAAGCCTCGGCTGGTCTATGATAACTGTAGTGAGAGGCCCGATCATGAAGATGAATTGCATGGAGTGCAGATATCACAATGAGGTCGTAAATCTGAGAAAGACTGTCTCTCGCTATGAGTCAGGTGAAGAATATCAGAAGATTGAAGAAAAGTATGAAAAAGAAGTAAAAGCGTTACGTTATAATCTCCATAAAACGGAAATCTCCAGAGATAAGTATCTGGAAAAGTATACGACATTTACACAGAAGCTAAGGAAAGCCGAGGAAGATCTTGGAACCGTGCGTTTTGAGCTGCAGGAACAGCGAAAGGAAATCGAGGCGCGGGATCAGGAGATTGCCCGGCTTCTTTCTGTAATAGCGGAACTGGAGGCCAAGAATCAGAAGCTGCAGGGGCAGGTAAACCGGGACTATACAAACTCATCCATCCCATCTTCACAAAAAGAAACACATAAAAAGATCAGCAATAGTCGTGAAAAGACAGGAAGGAAGCCGGGAGGCCAGAAAGGCCATACGGGGCATAGGCTTAGAAAAGCAGAGGCTACCGAGAAACCGGTTCTGATTCCAACACCTGAAGAGATCCGGGAAGATCCGGATTATTATCGTACCGGGAAGTTGATCTGCAGACAGGTGATAGATCTCTCTGTTGATGTAAAGGTAACCGATTATTATGCGGAAGAATATCGCAGGCATTCTGACGGAAGACGCTGGCACGCACCATTTCCGGAAGGAGTGACAGATCGGGTAAACTATGGTCCGGGAGTCAAAGCTACAGCATTTCTGTTAAACAGTTTATGCAATGTCTCTCTGGACAAAGTCAGCGAGTTCATGAAAGAATTGTCTGATGGAAAGCTCCGACTGTCAAAAGGCATGATCAATCACCTGACGCAGGTGTTTTCTGAAAAGACAAAGGACGAAAGGGAGGCACTATTTCGCAGGATGCAGATGTCTCCGACAATGCATTCCGATGCAACGGTCGGAAGAGTAAACGGAAAGAATAATGCAGTCATAGTATGTACGACCCCATCCGAGGTCCTCTATTTCGCCAGAGACAGCAAAGGTATTCAGGGACTTATCGGAACTCCGGTGGAAGACTATGCGTTTACACTGATCCATGACCACGATACTACTTATTATCGATATGGGAGCCAACATCAGGAATGTTTAGCTCATGTACTGAGATATCTGCAGGATAGCATCGAAAACGAAAAGGATCTGACGTGGAGCCGAAAGATGAAAGAATTTCTGTCCTCTGTTATTCATGAAGTGAAGGAGTGCGACCGAAAGGTCAGCGAACAGAGGCGGCAGGAGATCAATAGGGAATATGATAAAATCCTCCGGATAGCAGAGAAAGAATATCATAAGTATCCGCCATCCCGTTATTATCGGGATGGCTACAATCTGTATCGCAGAATGATGAAATACAAAGAGAATCACCTTCTGTTTCTGTCCAGGCCGGAAGTCGAATACACGAATAATCTGAGCGAAAGAAGACTTCGAGCATACAAAAGGAAACAAAAACAGGCTGTATCTTTCCGGTCGAAAGAAAGTCAGGCCGCTTATTGTGATGCACTAAGTATCATCAAAACGAAGCAGTCGAGAGAGGAAAACATATATCAGCACGTGAAAAATGTGTTTTCCTGAATCACAGGATAACTATGCCCTTCTGGCGAACCGCTGAACTGTAACGAAAAAGTGCCAAAGTCCCCTCAGAAGTTCGTTTTTTTGGACAGTGCCCCGTGTAAAATACGGATCATAGAAACAACGTTAACTTTAAAAGATCAAAAACGGGGGGCAAACAAATGAACACTTATCTTAACATCGCACGTTGGGCAAAGCAGGCTGGCCGCAGGATCCGGGTCATCAATCGGGATGGGATCCCGTTTACCGGCGCGGTGGATTATTTCTTTGAGAAGAAGGACAATACGGTCCCGGAATGCACGATCTGCATGGAGAGTGATGACCGCGGCGGGTTGTTCTTCAATGAGAGCGATATTCTGTGCATAGAAGTGGCTTGAAACCGGACGATAATGTCCGGTTTTCTTTCATTGTCTTTGAAATACAGGTGTGGTATACTGGGATCAGCAGTATTATTTTCGACGAAAAGGAAGAAACAATATGTACATTGATCCACAGGGCAATCGTTGGTATCGGGGTAATATGCATATGCACACGAGGGAGTCGGACGGCGATCTGCCCTTTGAGGAAGCGGTGCGGCTTTACCGCGGGCAAGGGTATGATTTCCTCGCGGTGACAGATCACTGGCACTGGTGTCCGGCGCGGGAGGAGAAGGATTTCCTTCTGATCCCCGGCTGCGAGTACGACGTTGGTGCCTCTGTCGCGGAGGGGATCTATCACATCGTAGCTATCGGCTGTGAGCAGGAGCCGGAGCTGACCAGGAGAGAGCCTGGTCTCAGCGCGCAGCGTATTCTGGATAGGATCCATGAGAAGAATGGCTTTGCGATCCTGGCGCATCCCTCCTGGTCGCTGAACCGGCCGGATAAAGCCATG
>CAMNDN010000145.1:0-2928 GCA_946535445.1 uncultured Lachnospiraceae bacterium | reverse complement strand
CGATGACCGGGTCAAGAAGAAGCTGAGCAAATATCCGTGCAGCTTCTTTTTCATACAGGATAACAAAAGAGTGAACTGAAAGACTGGCAGATGATAGCCAAAGAACAGAGCTCCGAGAGAAATCTCCGGAGCTTTGTTCTTTCATCGGTGATATACTGCTTTGGACGCAGATCAAACGATTCTGAACACATTGTTCAATTATGTTCAGGACTATCTACCCCTGTTATGTTATTATGAGTTTATGAATAAGACAAAACCAAGAAAAAGGGATCGTCGTACAGAGTATACATGTTCCTCGATCAAGGATGCTGTGCTGGAACTGCTTTCCCAGAAGGATTATGGAGAGATCACTGTGACAGCGATCTGTCGTCAGGCGCAAATCGGCCGTGGAACGTTCTATCTCCACTACGATAACATGAGACAGGTCATGGATGAGCTATTTGGAGACGCCATGGCTCAGGTGAAAGATATGCTTGTACATGTGGGGTTCGAACCCGAAGAGGACGGCGACTGTAGCTATCCTTTGTGCCGGTTTCTTCGGGAGCAGAAAAAGTATCAGGCATTGTTTTTTTCCGATTCGCTTCGAAGTGAAGTGATGGATGCGATCTACAATTCCGGCAAAGATCATTTCCTTGTGAATATGAGAAAACGGGTGGATACCAGCGATGAGATCCTGCTGTCACTGTTCTATTTCCAGTTGAATGGCTGCTTGGCATTAGCCAGGAAGAATGTTGATTGCAGCAATGCCAAGTGGGATGAGATCCAGTGCAGTGTGGACCGGTTTCTCACACATGGTTTGTCCGCACTTGGAGCAGTCGATCCTATGAACGGGTAAGGAGATAATGATATGCTGAGAACTGTATACGGAAGTAAATTCGCACCGGATATGTCTTTGGGAGGGCTGACCGGAAGTCCTTCTCCAAAGTATGCTGGAGCAGATATTTCCTATAAGGCGCCGGAGGTCTACGGCAAGGTGCTGGACGCGCTGCTGCAACCCTATGCGCCTGCGCCCAACCAGGGGGAAATCTTTCAGGGAATCGCCCGGATTCTGACCGAAGAGGAAGCAGAGCTTTGGCTTAGTGTGCCAGAGTACTCCTATGATCCGGAGGATCCACCTGCGCTGACGGTCGCGCAGATCGCGGCCAGAGTGCGTCCTGAACTTGCCCCAAAGGCCGGAGAGCTCATCCAATCGATGCTGGATAAGCAGTTTGTGTTCAATATGACTCGCGACGGGGGAGAGCCTGCCTATATGCGGACCTACATGCTCTGGCTTTGTAGCACCTATACCGGCAGGGAAGGTTCGCCCCTCTATGAACCAATGTTCAACTGGTTCTACAATATCATTCGGGGCAACAGTGCTGATATGCGCCCGGTGCCTAAGTCGGGTAATGTTATGATCGCTCTGCCGAATGAAGTGGCCCTGACCGGAGACTCCGCTCTGGGCAAAGTTCCAATGAATATCCAGATTCCCGACGACAGGACTGTGATCGATTATGATAAAACCTCAGAAGTCATCAACAATGCCTGGAGCTGGGCGGTAGGTGAATGCATATGCAGAGCCTCCACAGAGCTGCATGATGACAGGGACTGCGATAACCCTCTAGATACCTGCATGCTCTTTGATGAAGATGCTGAGCTCGCGATCCGACTCGGATGGGCAGAGAAAAGAACAAAAGAGGAGATGCATCAGCTTGTCAGAAGATGCCGGGAGTACGGAATGGTCCAGATGACATACAATGCGGAGCATCCACTTTCCATCTGCAATTGCTGCAAGTGCTGCTGCGTTTTCCTTAATTCGCTGAGGCGTGGGGAGAACACTATCGCCGGAGGATCCAGGTTCGTTGCTCAAAGGCTGGACGGATGCCGCACCTGCGGTCAGTGCATGAAGATCTGCCCGATGGACGCCATTGATATCACGGAACAGGGTGCGCGAGTAAACATATCCAGGTGTATCGGCTGCGGTCTGTGCGTGACAAAATGCAACTTTGGAGCATTGCAACTGACCCTGCGGGATCCGGAAGACACATCTACAGGCAGGGCCTGTGATTATCAGAAACGGGCACATATATAGCAACCAGATGCACACAAGTTCCAACAGGAACCCTCAAGAACCGGAAACAGGAGACAAATTAGGGAAATCACAGAATTAAAACGCTAAAACCATTGCAATTACAGCGGTTCTGAAAACCAAATTGAGATACCCTAGCCAAATCAAAGCTCCGAGGAGAAATCTTCGGTGCTTTGTCATTTTAACGAATACCCAGTAATACCAACGGTTCCAGCCGTTCCGAAACGACTGACCCAGAGGTCGCTCCTACTGAACAAAACTGCGTTTTGTGGAGATTTTTCGGTATACTGACGCAGTAGATGAGCTTCTCGTGAGGTTCGTCGATTAAAGATCCTTTCATCCGGATAAAGGAATACATTGCTCTGCATATCACTCTATGCGGAGTTTTTGTTATTTCAGAACACCGGAATTACGGAGAAAGGACACGTTATGGCAACTACAAAAGAAACAATGAACGTTATAGCAAATGGAGTCGATAAGAAGGAAGAACCGGAGATCATCATGGGAGGGAAAGTAAGACAGATGGGCAGGGCTTCGGCTCTGCCCTTAATCGTGATTGGAGGATTTAATCATGGCACTTACAAAGACAGTGAATATTGATGGCAAGGATGTGACCTTCAGGGCTTCCGCTGCCATTCCAAGAATATACAGGAACAAGTTCCACAGGGATATCTATAAGGATCTTCACGACCTGCAGAAGAGCATTGATGAGAATGATCCTGAAAACTCTGCATTGGATTCTTTTTCGCTGGAGCTGTTCGAGGATATCAGCTACATCATGGCGAAGCATGCGGATCCGCAGGGCGTTCCGGATACGCCGG
Source organism: uncultured Lachnospiraceae bacterium (assembly GCA_946535445.1). Classification (GTDB taxonomy): domain Bacteria; phylum Bacillota; class Clostridia; order Lachnospirales; family Lachnospiraceae; genus Chordicoccus. The sequence goes on along the minus strand of CAMNDN010000145.1, from coordinate 39 downwards.
ATGAGTGGCTGGATCAGTTCGGAACATTTTCCATCTACC
>CAMNDN010000144.1:0-3039 GCA_946535445.1 uncultured Lachnospiraceae bacterium | reverse complement strand
TGGCATGTATAAACTCCGCCGATCTCATCATAGCCGTCGGATACAACGGTCCCGGTCTCATAGTCTATGCAGGCCTGCACACCGCCGGCGCCGGCATTATCGACAAAACTTCCGGGCCTTCCGGTTCTGAGAGTACAGTAGGGAACTTCCACTCCGTCTCTGGTCAGAAAAGATATGGCTCTTATCGTATTTACACTGGAATCATTAAATGCTGCCATCTCGGGAGTCTGAGTAATCAGCTCCTCCAGTATATATTTCCCTTTGCTCAGCATCTCATCAAAATATTCTCTGCGGCTCTTTCCGCAGTTTTCAATATTCTCAAGAGAAACGCCTGTCCCCTGTGCCAGGTAAACCGCTTTTTTTACGAATACCGGATGTCTGGCTACAAAATCCTCGAAAGTATCAAAGTCTGCCTCAGAATCAATTGATATGGCATCCCGCTTAAAATACTCCCTGAACCTGTCATAGGTCTTCATCTTGTCATTGAACAGGGAGGCATCTATGATATTATTCATCCTGCATCTGTATGTTGTCCGCTGCCTGGTGGAAATATAACGTCTCCGGTCAACTGCACTTTTTTCCTCCAGTTGAAAACAGAAATATTCATCGGGCTCGAACCCGTATGTAAAATAACAGAAAAGCATATCTTCTCTGATATCCTGCAGATTTTCCGTTTTCAGGCGTTCCTGATACGCCGGTATCTTTTCAAAAAGTTCATCAATCTTCCTGTTTACTTCATTGCCGGTCTTCTTCCATTTTTCGAGGCTCTCTTTCACGATCCGGGCGCGCTCTTCCGGATTTTTCTCACCCCGTTCGATTTCTTCTCTGGACGGAGCATATTTCCATACCATTCGAATTTTCATAATAGAAAGAATTTTACGGCAGGGGGCAATATTCGGAACGATCCGAACAAGTTTATTCTGACTGTTTTCGGCTTTCATTTTCTTCCGTGTGATCCGGCATCTGCTTAGTCGGCCGGACTGACCTTTCTCCCGGCTCCTCCGGGCACTTTAAATCAATAGAATACTGCGTCAGAGATTAAATTGATTAACAGCGTCTATGACGTAACTGATCTCATCTTCTTCCATACCATAATACATCGGCAGACTGAGTTCTGTCCGGCTGATCTCCTCAGCAATCGGAAACTCCCCTTCGCAAAAGCCAAGATCCTTATAGCATCCCTGAAGATGCATCGGAACAGGATAGTGCTTGTTCGTGGAAATTCCGCATTCAGCCAGATATTGTTCAAGGTCATCTCTTCTGTCGCAGCGGATCGCGAAAATATGCCAGACCGGCAAAACATCGGGAATTACGTAAGGAAGAATAACGGCATCATTTTTTATTTCGCTCAGATATCTTCCGGCTATCCTTCTTCGCTCCTCATTCATACGATCGAGATGGGGAAGTTTCACTCTGAGAAAAGCTGCCTGCATCTCATCCAGTCTGCTGTTGCTGCCCATATAGATATGATGATACTTGTAATCGGAACCGTAATTTCCGAGTGCCCGAACCTTATCGGCAAGATTTTTATCGTCGGTCACTACTGCGCCGGCATCTCCCAGCGCGCCAAGATTTTTTCCGGGATAAAAAGAGAATCCGGCCAGATTTCCAAACTGTCCGATCATTTTTCCTTTATAAAGAGCGCCGTGTGCCTGTGCACAGTCCTCAATGACATATAGCCCTCTTTCCGCCGCGATCTTCATGATCGGCTCCATCTCACAAGGCTGACCGTACAGATGAACAGGCATGATTGCCCTGGTCCTCTCGGATATTTTCTCTTCGATTCTCTTCGGATCGATGTTAAAAGTCCGTATATCAGGTTCGACAAATACAGGCGCCGCTCCTGTATAGGAAACCGCAAGAGCAGTAGCGATGAACGTATTGGACGGAACGATCACCTCGTCTCCCGCTCCTATGCCGGCAGCTTTCAGGGCAAGTACCAGCGCATCCAGCCCGTTTCCGGTCCCTACGCAGTAATCCCTGCCGCAGTATTCCGCAAAGCTCTTTTCAAAAAACTCATCTTCCCTGCCGCCTATATACCAGCTGCTGTTAAGAACTCTTTCAAATGCGTTCTCAAGCTCAGGTCTGAGTTCATTCTCCATCGGAACAAAACTCACGAACGGAATTTTCATCAATTTGACCCTCCTCTAACATCTTCATACAAGCCTGAAATATATTTACGATCATTTTCTGATTTCTTTTTTTACATAGATTACAGAAAGCGCCATTAATACAGCCAGAAATCCTAAAATGCCTCCGCATAACATCAGCTTTCCACTGTTTCCTTCCTTTACCGGCTCAGGTCCGGTATGATCATATATTGCCGCATTGATCCCGGGATTTCGTTCTGTCATGCATTTGCAGGTCTCTTCGGCAATTGCGTCAGCTATAGAGACTGCCATCTTTTCATCGGTGTTCCTGACAGTCAGAATTACATAATATGAATCCGGCACCCTCTGTACTGTCAATGAATTTAACAAATCTCTGCCTTCACATTTCAGGTCCAGTTTTTCAACGACGGCATCAAGTACGCTTTGGCTTCCCGAGACATAAACAGAATCACCTATATATCCGAGCAGAACATCATCTGACAGCATATTTCCGTCACCGGCACTTTTTATACCGATATGATACGTAACGCTGGCAGAATATACAGTTCCCGCTTTCCCTGTTTTCATAAGACCAAGAAGACCGACAGCCCCTGTTCCCACTATTATGGCGAGAACAAAAATATACCAGCGGGAGAGATAATATTTTGTTAGATCCATAAGGTCAATCTCTATTTCATCGCTTCTGTAAGACTCCAAGTCAGATCTCCTTTCTACATTTCATATCCTTATTCACAGAATCTGTTTTAGTTTACATCATTCTCATCCTATTTGGAACATTCAGTTTCCCGCTTCCATGCAATTGTAACACTGCAATTCCGAAGAATAAAAAAACCCCGGAAAATCCTCGCTAGAGGTTTTCCGGGACCTTTTACCTAATGAAGCATCGGGGACTCGAACCCCGGACAACTTGATTAAAAGTCAAGTGCTC
>CAMNDN010000143.1:0-3044 GCA_946535445.1 uncultured Lachnospiraceae bacterium | reverse complement strand
CAGCCGCCTGGTTGAGGTCGCTGACGAGCAGATCTGTAAAGCCGCCCTTAAGAATGTTCTTTGCCATGGGCTTACCCATGATGCCAAGTCCGATCAAACCGATTTTCATAATGATTTTCCTCCTGTAATGAAACTGTGTCTTTTGTTGCCGTTTTTTTCCGCTGAGTACGCAGTCAATCTGCGGCTTTGAAATGGATCAAAGCAGTCCAGTCGTTTCCATTGCTTTCCTGATCTTATCGAGGACAAGCCCTTCCGCCGTGGGAAGGTTGGGCAGATAAGGATCTCCGACATTCTGCCTCCGCAGATTTGCAATATCCTTAGCCGCTACCGGGAAGGACACGCCGTCCATCGAAAGACGAACGGGATTGAGTTTGAACTGTGCTTCCAGAGAGCCCTTTATATCCCCTGCCACATATTTTTCATAAACATCCCCTATCAGGCCGGGCATAAAATTACCTGCGGTGCATACACCGCCAACAGCTCCTACACACATGGAAGCGTACAGAAGAGTGTCCTTCCCTCCGAATACCTTAAAATCAATATCGCGGCAGCGTCTTACGCACGCTTCCGTGAGAGTGATGTCACCGGAAGTATCTTTCATGCCGACGATGTTGGGAACCGTGTGCGCCAGACGGTCGATCATGTCGGCTGAAATACCGTATCCGACGCGTCCGGGATTATTGTAGATGAGCACCGGTGTTTCCGGAATCGCCTCTGCGATCGTCTTAAAATGCGTGTAAAGCTCCTCCGCAGTGGGCTTTAAGAACATGGGCTGCAGAATGGATACACAGGATGCCCCGTTTGCGACAGCCATTTTCGCAATGCGCACGCACTTGCGGGTACTGATCGCGCCGATCCCAAAATAGACAGGTACACGGCCGGCCGCCTGATCCACCATGATCTTCAGGCCGCGCTCCATCTCATCTTCCTCGATCTGGTAGAACTCGCCATTCGACCCGAACGCCAGGATACCATGCATTCCACCGTCAATGACAAAATCCACCTGCCTGCGCATCCCTTCCTCATCGATCTTCTCTTCCTTGTCGATGACTGTAATGATCGGAACCACAACTCCTTTGATAAAGTCTGTATTCGTTATTTACTTCTTAAGTCAGGCCTGGAAATAGCCGACAGATTCCAGATACCCCAGTTTTTCCATTTTTTTCAGGTCCATACGCACCGGCATGCCGGGAATATCTGACCGCAGTGTGAAGCGGCTGTCTTTAAATACCGGAACATTCAGCATGAGTTCGTGTACCGGTTCAGAGATAGGAGCATGGAATTCAATTCGCTCATTTTTTCCGTAAAGCGCGCCAAAATAGGCATTATAGGCACCTCGTCCTCCGGACTGGAATTCGAGGCCGTTCTCGCGGCACAGATCCCTGATCTTTAACAGGTCGTCGATCCGGCTCATGCGGCCTAGCGACGGCTGAAGAATGTCGATCCCTTTCTCTACATAAGGCTCATAGGCATAATACACGCGCATGGATTCTCCGGCAGATAGTTTCTGTTTTACTCCCATGTCCTTCATTTTTTTGATCCCGTTGTAGTCTGCGCTGTGGATCGGTTCTTCCACCCATTCCAGGTCGAAGGGCTCTGCAAGACGGCAAAACTCTACCGCCTGATCCACCGTGAATTTCTGGTTGCAGTCAACAGCTATACGGCATCTGCCTGCAAGAGCAGTTTTCACTTTTTCAATGCGCCTCAAGTCTCGCTCCATGTCAAGGATTTCACCCATTTCTCCGTGTGAGGATCCAACCTTAAACTTTACGGTAGCTGTCCCTTCTTCGGCATAGCGGCACATTTCTTCCACCAGTTCTTCGTCCTCCCGGATGATGGACCCGCCGCCTTTATAAGCGGCAGCCCAGTCTTTGTCGGCGCCAAGGAAACGGTGAATAGCCTTTCCGGCCCTTTGGGCGAGAAGGTCCAGCATCATGAGTTCAAGTGTCCCCACATTTACGGCATCTCCACTCTGGAAGCCCGTATTCCGAATCTTCCAGTGTTGCTCGTGCTTCCATGCGCGGAAACTCTTCTTTTCTCCGTTAAGTATCCGAGGCAGCATAGTACTTACAAAGTTTCTTGATACAGCGAAATGAGCGCAGGCACCTGTATCGTCGTACAGTTCTAAATATCCCTGTTCCGGGATGTTGACACCCATTCCGCCCGTCGCATCGCGGAAGGGCTTGGGAAGCGGAATTGTTCGAAAGTTATAAAACACAGCTCTGGTGAAACGGATCTGATCTTCGTAATTAAAACCTGCAGTGCCTTCATTAATCTTCATGGACTGTTTCCCTCACTAAACAATCATCAGTTTCCTTTTTCATTTCTATACTTTTACTTATTAGCCGCAATTTTTCTGCGCTTCTTAAGATATTCAGAGAGGCTCGGCCACACGACACAAAACGCGTCAAGAACCAGTAATGCCAGTGAAAGCGGTCGCGTGAAGAAAGACGCATAACTTCCTTTATCCATGCTAATGGCCCTTCTGAAATACCCCTCGAGTTTAGATGAGAGAATGAAAGCCAGCACCAGAGGGCTTGTAGGCAGCCCGCCTATGGACATAAAGAGCGACAGCAAGCACAATGCGAGCATAACGTAGATATTAAACATGGTGTTCGATATTCCGTAGCCTCCGATATATGCGATGATAAGAATAACCGAGTACAGGAAATGATAAGGGATACGAAGGATATAGACAAACCAGTTCTTAGTGATGGCCTGCACTATAAATGTGACGACCGCTGCAACAAGTACGCATGCAAATATCAGCATCGCAAGATCCGGCTGACTGGACATAAAAAGAGGGCCGGCCTGCAGACCGTGGATCGTCAGCGCAGCGATCAACATCGCCGTAATGCCGTCTCCGGGAATCCCCAATGCCATCATTGGGATCAAGGCGCCGCCAAGAGAGGCGTTGTTTTCTGTTTCAGAAGCCCAGATACCTGTCGGATTTCCCTCACCGAACGAAGTCTTGCTCTTATTGGTACTCTTAGATAATATGAAGTGACCCCACATTTGTAGCAACGTGGATTTACCTGTATACT
>CAMNDN010000142.1:0-3126 GCA_946535445.1 uncultured Lachnospiraceae bacterium | reverse complement strand
ACTCCGGCCAGACGGACCTGAGTTCCTCCTCGGTGATCTTGCATTTTATATCGTAGTTGTTCATGATCTGATATCCGTAATCGACTGTTAACGACCTTATCATTATATCATCTTCCCGTGTTTCCTGCATCCAAATCTGCACACGAAGCTGGACCTGCGGATGAAAGACATATGGTTTTCCCCGAACGAAGTAAAGATGAGTATACGGATACTATTTTAAAAAGTAAAGTTGAGTATACGAATATCATTTTAGAGATGAATGCTTTCGGATATTTGCTATAATAGTTAGAGGAATGTATGTCTATGTGCATTTGCAAGAAGGAGGTAAAAATGAAATCCGGAAAAACAATGCGGGATATTGTTGTCTTAATGTTAATGGCAAGCCTGCTGGCAGGCTGCGGCTCATCTCCGGCAAATTCCGGAGGGAGCTCCGGCGGTAAAGAAACAGCTGCGGCTGCAGAGTCGTCTGAGGCGTCTGAAATTGAGGCTGAATCAGGAGAGGCTGCAGGCAGCACAGAAAGCGAAAATGAGACTGAATCAGAAGAGACCGCAGTTAACAAAGAGAGCATCCTGAAGGAAGCAGATGTAGATATCAGTGTTGCCGATGCGCAGGTAAGCGACGGGCAGGTCGGATTCACCCTGTATTTCAGCAATACCGGGTCGGATCATCGGTCGGTCTATGATGGTGAACTTCTGGTAAACGGAACTCCGGTCACTGATCCGGTCGTTGAGGAGCACTCTGCATCCGGTGCCTACTCTACAACTTCCTCTACTTCTGCATATCTTGACAGCGGTGAAGAGAGCTGGTCTGCTTTGACCATGCAGGCGGATAATGTCAAATCCGGGGATACCGTTCGAATCGATTATGAGATGCAATTTAATGATGGTGACGGCAATACATTAGTAACAAAGTATCTGGAATTCGGAATCACGGCTGACGGTGAAATCTTGCTCGGAGAAGACCTGGAAGCTCTTAACCTTGCACCGTCCAGAAATATTGAAGCAGAAAATTTCTCTGAGGTCGTTTTCTATGATAATCATGATATCCGGATTAAGGGCGAAGGATTCACACTCAGCGGAGACAATGAGAGGATTATTCATCTCACTGTGGAAAACAATGCATCTTTTGAGGTGAATGTCAGGGGAAATGTTGCTGTTGTTGATGGCTATCTGATCAATATCGGGGGGTATGAACAGACCATCCCGGCCGGTGAGACAGCCTCAGGAGAGTTTCCGTTAAATAAGCAGGAACTGGATATTGCAGGGATTCATACGATCCACGAGATGGCCCTGAACTGGAATATCAGCGGTGAGGGAATCGATCGTTCCGAAGATCCGACCGCCATGGTATCTGTCACAACGGACAAGGAGAGTGTCATAAATGAACGGGATACAGGAGCATTTAAGGATCTTTATAATGCAGACGGCATTGTAGTTAAAGTCGATCCCCAGAGATATACTGATGAATGGGGCACCGATCATATGTATATTTTATGGGAAAATACTACAGGAGAACTGCTGAATATCGAAGATATCGTTGTTCGCCCTGACGGCGGATCGACAAGCGGCAGTGCTGATTTGTATCCCGATTCGAAGCTCTGGCGGGAAATCAGCGTTTCTGACGGGGATACATTCTTCGTGAGAGCCAGACAGAAAGAAAACTGGGATAGCATCTTTGAATCAGAACATTTAGCGGTAGAGTAAGCGAAAAATATTCAAGAACGCCTCTCCGTTCCTGACGTGACAAGCGCCTTCCGATGCGCATGTCTGCGATCCGCCGGAGTCTTTTATTCTTCATCGCGGAATTGTACTCACGATGAAGACAAAGGTCACCTTGCGTGCGTATCTCACGACTCTAATGAAGCAACAAGATGGCCATGCTCATAACTGGCTGCTATGTTTCATGACCATCTTTATAGTAGTAGTCACGAGTATTGCGTGATGAAGAATATACATGGAACCGCTGCATGAAAGGGCACCCGCCTCTGCGGGAGCCCTTTCATGCTTAATTCAGAATATTGAATCCTTAACACCTGATAAATCCTTTACCATACGTATCTCCTCTCTTCTCCTCCTTCCATCCAAGGCTCTCCTCCGGGATCTTCCTCGCCTTATCCACATGCCCAAGATATACAAATATTTCTGCCAACGCAGTATCCCCATACCCTTCAACGCGTCGACGAATGTAGACACTATAAGAGGCATCGATTTGATCAGGCTGAACATACCGCCTGCCGCCACCATGCCTGAGCCGATGTAGCGAATATAGCTGCTCCAGATTGCTGAGGCTCCTCCGGCTTCATACATTTTCGAGATCGTCGCAGTCCCCGGATAGAGTATCGTCTCACCTCCGAACAGAATGATAGCCGGAATAAGAACGAACCAGCCGAGTATGCAGCCCGCGAACATATAAGAAGAAATTTTGGGACCGCAGATGTAGCCCACGCCCAGAAGGGCCGGATACACTTCGGTGGAGAACTCCGTTCGCAGGGCATCAACAGGAATGCTTATCACGCCGGGGATTATTTTCAGTCCGTCGAACAGGAATTTGCACAATGCGGAGATTCCCATACCGGCAAATACCTTCTTTGCGCCCTGTACGCCTTCCTCTCCCGCGAGGAGCACTTCCGCGCAGGCTGTCCCTTCCGGATACGGCAGTACGCCGTGCTCTTTTACGATCAGCGCGTTCCTTAAGGGAATCATGAAAAGTACACCGAGAACTCCTCCGCACAGCGCGATCAGGGAGATGCTGATAAGGCTCGGTGTGTCTGCCACTCCTTCTTCCTTCTTACTTAATATCTGAGGAATACCCAAAGTATAATTATCCGCTTGTCCGGCGAGAGCGCTGTGCTATAATAGTAAAGTTACGTACTTCTAAGGATGATGACCCCTGCGTTGAGGGTATTATATGAACGAAACTGCCTTAAGAGCTGCTTACCGTGACGTCGCCAGGGAGAAATCCGCCGTCTCCCCGAATACCGGGGTGGGCGTTACGGAGGATATAGCAGGGGAGGTGCAGACGAAAGACTTATAAAGAAAAAATACCGACAGAGAGGGACATTATAAAAAGAGAAAGTCACTGACAGAAAAAGCCTCTCATAAAAAGAGGAAGTGACCGGCAGAAAA
>CAMNDN010000141.1:0-3176 GCA_946535445.1 uncultured Lachnospiraceae bacterium | reverse complement strand
TATGTTCAAAGTCGCTGTTATTGCAGGTACACCTGTCGATACCCGGATGGGCGTCGATTATATTGAAAAGAAGAATAAGGAATTTGAGCTTCCGGTAGCTTATCCGGTATACATGCCGGTCTCTTCAAGCTGTGATGAGCAGCTGGCTTTCCAGTACTCGGATGATGAAAACAAGCGCCGCAGGATGGATGAGATCTTTGACAAGGCAGAGGCGGAAGGGATCCGCGATTTCTTTATTTACTGCAACTCCCTTTCCGGCGCTTTTGATTTCGAGCCCTACTGTAAGGAGAGAGGCGTGAGGGTCTATACGCCGCTGCAGGTCTACCGCAGCCTCGGCAGGGAGCATAAGCGCATCGGTGTTGTGGCTGCAAATAATCTTTCCGCATATAACATCGAGAAGAATCTGATGATGACCAATGATTCGATCTATGTGGTCGGTTCCGGCAATATGGCCATGGTCCATGAGATCGAGGCCAATACGCCGCCTGCCGAGATCGTCGAGAAGCTGGGCCTTAAGGACTTCCTGCATTATGTGGAAGCCTGCGGCTCTGAATGCCTGGTCCTCGGCTGTACGCATTTCCCGTATCTGAAGGAGGAGCTGGCGAAGTACAGCAATATTCCGCTTATCGATCCTGCTGACGAGATGTTCGACAAAATGCTCAGCGAAGCGGAATCGTGAGGACATTTTCCCGCATTTCGGACTTTTGGATTTCTTTCTAAAACGACTTGCTAATAAATTTCACGTGTAATATAATCAATTTACAAGAAAGACCTTATACGGAGGATAACAAATATGGTTCAGTTAATAGTTGGCAGCAAGGGTAAGGGAAAGACGAAGGAGTTGCTCGACAGAGCTGCTCAGGCGATCAAGGATGCTACCGGCTCCGTTGTTTATGTTGATAAAAGCTCCCAGCATATGTATGAGCTTTCCAATAAAATCCGTCTGATCAATGTCAGCAAGTTCCCGGTCAATTCCGAAGACGGCTATATCGGCTTCTTAAGCGGAATCATTTCCCAGGACCACGATCTGGAGTATATGTTCCTTGATGGCTTCCTTACGGTCACCAATCTGATGGGTGCTGATATCTCCGATGCAATTGCGAAGATCGCTGCTCTCGGTGAGAACTTCGGTATTACTTTTGTTGTCAGTGTTTCCATGGACGAGCATGATCTTCCGGAAAGCTGCAGACAGTATGTTGCAGTAGCTCTGTAAGACTTCCTTTACTTTCGATGTCACAGAATAATAACAGATTCAGACGTCAAATATGGAATATATTTAAACCAAGTGTAGGCAAGCTGTTGGGTATCCTTATGGCTGCCTACTTTGTTTTTACCTTTTTTTCGATCCGGAACCGTGTCCAGGTCCAGTTTTATGAAGTAGAAGAGGGCTCCCTGGTCAAGGAGCATATCTATACCGGCATCATTCTCCGTCAGGAAACAGTCGTGGATGCGGCCGACAACGGCTATATCTATTATTATGTGGCGGACGGCAGAAAGGTTGCGGGAGGCAGCAGGGTCTACTCCATTGACGAGACCGGCGATCTGATGAATTATCTCAATACGCATGCCTCTGAGATCGAAGTCTTAAATTCATCCAAGGTCGCGGATATCCGCACGGAGCTTCTGCATGATTCCCGCAGTTTTTCCAACCGGGAGTTCAAGACCCTTTACGCTTTGAAGGATTCGCTCGACGCGCATGTCATTGAATATGCCAGCATGAATATCTTCAGTTCCCTGTCCGATGAGATGCGGGAAAGCGGGATCAGCTTCCGCGAATACCGCTCCGATACGACAGGAACCGTATGCACCTATACCGACGGTTATGAGGAGATTTCAGAGACCGAGCTGAGCAGCAGCCTGTTCAATCAGTCCGCGTATAAGCGGGATATCCTTAAATCCGGCGACACCGTAACCGCAGGTCATCCTGCCTATAAGCTGATCACCTCCGAGAACTGGATGATCGCCTTTCCGATGGACAAGGAAGACGTTGATGAATTCCGCGGACGGGATTCCTTACGCATCAGTTTTTCCGACAAGGGCTTTTCCACCCAGGCCGGATTCAAGGTCGTGAGCGGCTCGGACGGAAATCCATACGGACTGCTTTCCTTAGACAGCTATCAGATCCAGTTCACCGCTGACCGTTTTGTAAAGTTCGAGATCGTTACGAACGATGTTTCCGGTCTGAAGATACCGGACAAGTCCATCACGACCAAGGACTTCAGCATTATCCCGATCCGGTTTCTTACCACGGATGAGAACGGCAATTCCGGATTCTTCAAGGCAGTCGTCGGCGAGACCGGCACCTCGACCCAGTTTGTCATGCCGGAGATCTATAATACGGATGAGGAATACTGCTATGTCGACTGCAAGGATGACACTGTACTAAAGCCCGGAGATTATGTCGTATCTTCCCCCTCCGATACGGACGACCGGTACCAGATCGGACCGGTGAAGGGCCTGAAGGGCGTTTATAATATCAATAAGGGCTACGCCATTTTCAAAAAGGTGGAGATTCTGGAGAGCGCCAACGGGTACAGCATTGTCCGTAAGAATTCATCCTACGGCCTTTCCGTATACGACCATATCGTCCTGGACACCGAAACCGTACAGGATGGGCAGCTGTTATACCGATAGTTCTTAACCTGTTATGAATTTTAATTGACTTTGATGCTGTAAAGTGCTAGGATAGCATTCAAAGTTCCCGAAAGGATATTTGACGAATGCTGACTCTGATCGTCATTAACAGCATTATTATCATTCACATTATCGGCATAGTCATTTTCAATGACATGAAAGATAGTGCTGCGCATGCTGTTTGATTTTCGGGAAGTTCGGCTTAAGCACCGGAGCTTTAGAAATAAACCGAGACCGTATGTCTGGCACATAGGTCCCGGTTTTCTTAAATAAGGAGACAATTTTTATGCTGATGACCGGAGCAAAGATTCTGATGGAGTGCCTGCTGGAGCAGGGGGTCGACACTGTTTTCGGCTATCCCGGCGGCACCAATCTGAATGTTTATGATGAACTGTACAAGTACAGTGACAGGATCCACAATTATCTTACCAGCCACGAGCAGGGCGCAGCCCACGCGGCTGACGGCTATGCGCGTTCCACCGGCAAGGTGGGCGTCTGTATGGCAACCTCAGGCCCGGGCGCTACCAACCTTACAACCGGTA
>CAMNDN010000140.1:0-3238 GCA_946535445.1 uncultured Lachnospiraceae bacterium | reverse complement strand
GCAATTCCCTGCCATCTTGCGAGCTTTCCCCTGATCAGTGCGGGAACCGTCATCAGCACCATGACCAGGCAGGCCACCGGAAGCTCCAGCGTCAGGGATGAATTCCCGCCGAGGAAAGTTGCTGCCGAGGGCAGATCGAACGGCGCCAGTGTGATGGAAAAACCGCAGACAAGGACCAGATTAAAAAGATTCGCTCCGATGATGTTGCCAAGTGAGAGGGCCCCGTGCCCCTTCATGAGAGAAGTGATAGCGGTGACCAGCTCCGGCAGCGATGTGCCGAGCGCCACGAATGTCAGTCCGATGACCGTCTCCGGAACGCCGAGCGTCTGGGCGATGAAGATTCCGTTGTCGACCAGAAGATTCGCGCCGACTGCAATGAGAGCGGCCCCGACGATCAGAAGCAGGATTGCCTTGGACATCGGTATATCTTCTTCAGACTCTTCCGTGCCCTCCTTGGGTGAAGGGGAGTCTTTCATCTGCCTGACTGTCAGGATCATATATGTGACGAAGATCGCAAGCATCAGGAATCCGAACGGTCTTGTGAACGTTCCGAGTATGTAAGCGCTGAACGCGTAAAGGGCAAATGCCGTAAAGAAGAAGATGACCGGCGTCTTCATGGACTTTCGGTCAACCGGACCGGGCATGACAGTGATCGTGATGGCGGATATAAGCGCTGTGTTGCAGATGATAGAGCCGATCGCGTTACCGTATGCGATGGATCCGGACCCTTTCAAGGCGGATGTCGTGGAGACCATCACTTCCGGAAGAGTCGTGCCGATGGAGACGACCGTCGCTCCGATCAGGATTTCCGGCAGGTGAAACTTTCTGGCGATGCCTGTTGCTCCGTCGACGAACCAGTCTCCTCCTTTGATAAGACAGAGAAGACCAACGATGAACAATAATACTGCTTTTAACAAAACCAATTACCTCCGATTTCCCCCTTGTTTATGCAGGGACATATCTACTTTAATACCAGAAAACAGGACGGTCAATTATAAAAAGGAGGTTTGACACAAACTTTACATCAGACAAAGAGAGCAGCATCAGAGATTACTGTTTAACTGCGGAATATGAATCAGAAAACGAGCTGAGAAAAATAGCGAACATTTTCGTAAGGATTCTTGAAGAATCTGTGAATACTTTTATTTCTTTTCATGAGAATGATATAATAACGATGTCGGTAAAACAGCTGACAGGACGATCAGAAAACTGAGAGGGGGGCATTTCCATGAAAAAATTTTTTGCTGTTTTTTCTGTTTTCCTTCTGGTATTAATTGCTGTACTTGGCGGGGGTTATTTCTTTCTTATGAAGAGCAAGTCGCCGACAGCCATCGCAGCACGCACCTTAAAGAATTTTAATGAAGTAAACTCCGCGTCCATAAATATGGATGTCAAGACAGGTCTCAAGGCAGAAGTGGGAATCCTTCAGTATTTCGGCATCAAGGATCCCGAGGCCGTGATCAACATGAATTATGATATGGATATTTATAAGGATCCATCTCTGGTCCATACACAGCTCGATATCAGCGCATTTGACATCGATGCTATAAAAGATATCGACGTGATATCTACAAGGGAAGATGATCAGGTCGTTCAGTATTACCTTTGGAACGGGGAATGGTTCAAATATGTCCCGAAGAATGATGAAGGCGTGACAGAAGCGGATGGCGACGGAACCCAGAGTGTTTCTCATGAAGAAGATGGGAACGGTAATCCGGAAGCGGGACAATTCATGACCAATGTTATCGGTTTCAAAACACTTCTTGAAAAGATCGCCGACGGGAGTATATCTGTCGAGATGAGGAAAGAGACCGAGACACGGAACGATACTGTATGCTACGTTTATGACATTGATATGACAGGGGATATGCTGAAGAATATCATCACCTTCACGTCAAAAGGAAAAGGACTGATTCCGAATCTCAATGAAAATGAGCGCCTGACCGGAGTTATGTATATCGATGCGGAAAAGTATCTGCCGGAAGGTCTTACGATCGCTGCGAGTGATATCGTGGATCACAAAATTACAGTAGATCAGATTAATACAACATTTTCGGTAGAGAGCATGGATATTGATGTTCAGGTAAAAGATTACAATATCGGTGATCCGGTCGAAATCCCCGAAAAGTACGTTGATATCAACAGCCTTGCGGACCTGAATGCTCAGGAGTGGCTTGGCATGGCACTTGACTTTGCAGGGTTTGCGGGCGGAACGATTGTGTAAGTTCCGGGAAAAAACTGTAAACTGCAGAGACTAAGAAATAGAAGCATTAATGTTTAAAACGATAAAAAATAATCCCTCCACTGCATCTGAACTGCAGGGGAGGGACTTTTAATGTCAGGTAAATGCATCCGATCGGTAACGCACCGCTTATGAATTCATCCACGGAATCATATCTTCCATCACACGGTCCGGCTCGTCGAACACGAACATATGATAGGAACCTTCATAGGTAATATATTTGGCGTCCGGGCAGATCTCCTTCATTCTTTCTATCTGATAGTAAGGCATCGTATGGTCGTCCGTGCCCCAGATGACCAGCATCGGCTTTCCGGATGCACGAACAGCCCGGTAGGCATTCATGGCGGTGTCATAGTCAAGAATACAGTCGCTGAGCGAGGATGCGAGCGCCCGCATATAGCCCTTATAGCGGGCAAAATCCGTGAAGCGGAGGATGTAGCGGTCTTTCTCATAATCCGAGGCCAGCCGAAGCTCATCGGCACAGTGGGAGATGATCGGATACGGAGCGACCAATCTGAATATTGTGTGTCCGATGACCGGAATGCGGCATAACTTGAAGGACAGCGGTGCCTTGAAGGTATCCATAACGGCCGGGGCAAGGAGGATGAGACGGGTGACTTTGTCGGGGTGCATTTGCACAAAACGCGCTGAAATGATGCCGCCCATGGACGTTCCGATCAGGGTGAATTTTTCACCCGGAAGAAGTCTGTCCGTGAGCTCATCGAGTTGGCGGACAAATGCGTCCGCGTCGTACTTCATCTTCGGCCTGTCGGAAAGTCCCCGCCCGATGAGATCGTAGCGGAGGACACGATAGCCGGCCCAGACCAGCATGTCATAGAGGTTGTCATAAATAAAATAGGGTGAGGAGAAGCCATGCACGAGAACGACCGTTTCTTTCCCCGGACCCGAAAGCTGATAGCGTGTGGAGCCGTCTTTCAGAATGATATAGTAGCCCTTGTGGAGCTTTCTGTCGCGGTCCTTGATGGGACGCGTCTC
>CAMNDN010000139.1:0-3341 GCA_946535445.1 uncultured Lachnospiraceae bacterium | reverse complement strand
TCCCGCCGGTCTTTTGACCGGCGCGAAGAACCGTCCCCCGCGTCTGTCCGTCGGTCTTCTGACCGGCGGGGACGAACCGTCCCCGTGTCTTACATCGCCGCCACCGCGTCAACGAACGCATCCAGCATCCCCTCGTCGGATGCATGCAGCGCGCTCTTGATCGTCAGCATATTCTCGGCGATCGTCACGCCCTTCAGCGCGGAGAGCTTCTCAACGACCTGCTTGCCGGAACTCGGTGCCCAGGATCCGTTCTGAGCGACCGCGAACCTGCGGTTCTTAAGGTCGAGCGCAGCCATGTCGTGGAGCAGCGCGTCGACCGGCAGATAAATACCGTTGTTGTAAGTCGGGCAGAAGATGACGATCCTGCCGACCCGCCATGCCTCGCCGATCAGGTCGGAAGCATGTGTCTTGGAGACATCATAGACCTTGACTTCCGCGCCTGTCTTTTTGCGGAGTTTTGCGGCAAATGCCTCCGCCGCCGAAGCCGTATGCCCGTAAAGACTTCCGTAGATTACGACAAATCCATCATCTTCCGGAGTGCATGTGGACCACTTCTGATATTTGTCGATGAACCAGGCGATGTGTTCGCCTCTCCACATCGGCCCGTGCAGCGGGCAAATCGTCTTGATATCGAGCGCGGCGGCTTTCTTTAAGACGTTCTGGACCTGGACGCCGTATTTGCCGACGATATTTGCATAATATCTGCGCGCGTCATCGAGGAAATCTCTCTCAAAATTGTACTCATCAGAGAAGATGCCGGCGTCGATCGCGCCGAATGTTCCGAACGCGTCAGCCGAGAAAAGTGTGCCGCATGCTTCATCATATGCGAACATAGCTTCCGGCCAGTGGACCATCGGAGCCATCACGAAGCGGAATGTGTGCGCGCCTGTTGTGAGAGCGTCCTTCTCCTTTACGATCTGGCGCTTGATGGAAGCCGTCTCGGGGAAGAAATTGGCGAGCATCTGGAAGGTCTTCGCGTTGCCGACCAGCGTGAGATCCGGATACATGGCCGCGACAGTCGCGATCTGTGAGCAGTGATCCGGCTCCATGTGAAGAATCACGAGATAATCGAGCGCTCTTTCGCCGAGTGCCGCGCGAAGGTTCTCGAGATACTGGTCAGAGATGGAGATGTCTGCGGTATCGAATACGACTGTTTTCTCATCAAGAACGATGTAGCTGTTGTATGAGACACCGTTCGGGAGCGGGAAAAGATTTTCAAAAAGGGCGAGACGTCTGTCGCTGCCTCCGATCCAGAATGTGTCCTGTGCGACTTGCTGAATATTGATCATGTCATCCTCCTTATATTTCAGGCTTAAGTAGTTCAGGCTAAAGGTTCGCCTGAACACTATTAATGAACATATGCTTTCCGCAGCTTCATCGTGAACAGATTTATCATCAAAGATGAATTGCCGGAATTTCAAAATAAGTATACATGATAATGGGACATTTGTCGAAGGATAATCACATACCCACACAATGCTGTGGTTACAATGTGGATAACGTGTTGACGGATGCAAATGTGCCATTTTGAGAAGATGTAAAAAGGGCAGATACAGGTGTGAAAGGAGGAACCGCAACACTCACAAATATGCTATCTTTTAAGGGGACGGTTACATAACGTCTTTACATAAAAGTTATCAACAGTGCAAATGTGGTTAATGTGGATAACTTTTTGCGCGCGTTGTGGATTTGTAACAAATTTAACAAATTCGTAAAAAAAGAAAGGTCAGCGGATCGCACCGGGCCATGAGGAAGGTTTTTGCACCTTGCGCGGCGCGGCAGGAAAGCTGCGGCGTTCCTGATAAAGTTTACTAAAGTATTAAATAATCTAACGAATTGGATATATGGTATATGTTTCCACCAAAAAATTGTATGGATATGCTATAATTTTTATCATATATAGCAGTTATTAAAGCTGTTGTTTTAGCATTAGTACCTATAATATAAACTGTTTTTGAGCGTATGCCTGCATAGGCCGAACCTGTTTTTTCGGATCGGACTGTACCGGTAAGAACAGTGTCCACATGTCACAAAAGGAGGAAGACTATGAAGAAGCGGATAATGGCAATACTGCTCGCACAGGCCCTGGTGATCAGCAGTGTAGCGCCTGCCTATGCGGCAGATACATCGTCCGGCATGTTGGCCGATGAGATATTGGCGGGCTCCGCGGAAGCGGATGAATTTGCCGACGAATCTGCAGCGGAAGAAGCGCTGGAAGATATAGCCTTCGATGATACCGCGGAGTGGGAAATAGCTGAGGACGGTGAGGCCGGACCGGCAGATGAAGAGATCCTGTTGGACGATGAAGACAACTTTGAGGCAGTCGAAGAATCGTCTGAAGAAACGTCCGAAGAAGCGTCCGAAGACGAAGAAATTGTCCCTGCGGATGAGAGCACTGCAGTGGTCCCGGGTGACGCAGAGGAAATTAAGGAAATCACCGATGAGCTGAAGGATAAGAAAGAGGCGGCGGACGAGCTTGATCTGACCCCGGTCGTAGAGGATAAGCTGGAAGCGCAGGAAGAGCTCCTTGTCGGGAAGCCTGCCGCATCTGACGTCACGGAATGCAGTGACACGGACGTTTATGCACAGGCTCTCTGTGACATGAATATAGAATATCTTGGCGACTTTGATGACCAGATCGTCCTTGACCTGGATGAAGGGACCGTTAAGAACGACGACGGAGAAGAGCTTGTCGGCGCTGACAGCACGGTCCTTACCGCGATGGAAGAGACAGATGCCCAGGCAGCTGCGGATCTTCTTAAGGAGAAAGGGTATGCAAATGTCACCTGCGAGAACAATGTCATAAAGGCCGACGACCCGTATGTCACCGGCAGACTCTATGTCATGTCAAGCGAGCCGGTCGACACGAGAGGAGCTCTCTCCGTGATCACATTCGGCGAGACCAATCTTATCCAGTACGCGTCTCCTGCCGAAGCGGCGATCGCATACGAGATGCTGAAAGACGATCCGGGCGTATGGGAAATTCTTCCGGACCTGGTCATGAAGGTCGAAAGCCCGGTTTCTGTCGATGAAAATCCGGTCTATGAAGCTCCTGAGGCTGCAGAGACCGAATCTGAGGATGCCGAGACCGCAGATGCCGGAAATGAGGATGCCGAGATCACAGATGCCGGAAATGAGGATGCTGAGACCGCAGATGCCGGACTTGCAGATGCCGAATACGAGGATGAAGAAAGCTATGAAGATCCGGTATTCGATATCGAAAGTTCCGGGGATCCGGATGATGAGCTCAGTGAAGAGGATGAAGATGCCGAATTCGTCAGAGTAGAGGCCGGCTCGGGCGAAAAGTCTGAAGGTGCCGAAGCTGATGAGGCACAGGATGC
>CAMNDN010000138.1:0-3459 GCA_946535445.1 uncultured Lachnospiraceae bacterium | reverse complement strand
ATGACTTAAAACAGTGGGGGCTGCTGTACGATACTTCGTGCGGCAGCCCCTCATTAAATGTGTTAAATGTTTTGCGTGTATGCAGGTCCTGCTTACTCTCTGTTCTTTAATACCTCCTGAATGCTGATCGCATCGATTTTTCTGTTCAGGAAGAAACTTATGATCAGATAGACAGCCAGGATCAGAAGATATAATACGACATAGACCATAGGTGTCATGCTCAGATCCATTGCACAGGTCACATTGGAGATGAAGTAGGGATACAGCGTATCAATGAATAGCTTGGCCAGCGGGAGGATGATCAGGCTGCCGACTGCCACGATATAAAAATTGCCGTTGAGGTAGAGTTTTTTGATCTCTGAACGCCTGTATCCGAATATCTTCATCAGAGAGATGTCGTAGGATGAGTTGTCGACCATGACGCCCAGCATAAGATACATGACGATGATGAAGATGACGGCTGAGATTCCGCACATGATGTAGATCATGGAGTACATGAGCTCGACAAATACATCTGCCGACGCAATTACCTTCTGCTTATCAAGACTCGAATAGAGCCTTCCGGACGGAATATTAAGTGCGTGATCGGCAAATACGACATTGTAGTAATCCTTATCATAGCCGAACATATCCCTCATGGTCTTAAGGTCCATGAAAGCGAAGAATCCCGGTGAGTATTGTGTGATGCTGCTCACCCGGAAAGCATAAAGCTGTTCATTCTCCCGGTCTTCCAGGACAATTTCATCTCCGACGGAATAACCGAATTTCTGAGCCATCGCCGAGCTGATACACACATCTTTCCGGCTGGTATTGAGCGACAGGTCAAAGTAGGGTGTATCCTCATTTATTCCGAGAAGTGTAACGTCGAACTCGTAGCCGAAAGATTCTCTGCTGAGGGTGACAGCCAGGGCTTCCTCTCCGCCTTCCGGAACGGTCTTTTCGGGATATTTGTAAGTATACATGTATTCGAAACGTGTATCCGCGACATTGTCATTCTTTACATGTGTACACATGACCCAGCAGTCTATGCCGATAAAGATCAGCATGAGAGAGACGAGAAGGCCTGCAAGAACTGTGACGGTACTCCTGAATTCCAGGATCATCTGACGGATTCGGAAGCGGGAGATAAAGCCGAACTTATCGAGCCGTATGTTTCGCACTTTTCCGCGCTTTCTTTCATGTCGGAGAAGCGAGAGGACCGGTCGTGACAGTCTCTTTCGTATGACGAAATAATTGACAAGCAGAGAGATGACCGGAGGGACTACAATACCATACACAAGAATATATGGATAAAGACTCACTTTAATAGCCGGAACTGAAAAGTACAGATAGGAGTCCTGCATCTGATAGTTACAGCCGATCGGACTGTATCCGACAAGAGTTCCGATCAGACCGCCTGTAAAGGTGATGATCATCGGCATGAACGTATAGTGGCGGATCAGCTCCCGTTTTTTCACTCCGAGGGCATAGAGGGCACCGATGACTTCGCTTTCATCGTCAATCTCATGAATGACAAAAACGGCGATACAGTATGAGAACAGGGCAAATACGATGATGCCCGCGAAAAAGCAGGAACTTTTGTTGATTTCCACATCATCGGAGGCAGTACCGATACGCATGTTGTCCTCAGCTGCGACCAGTTGCTGAAGATTGTGTATGTTAGGATCCAGCATGTCCCGAAGATCCGCGGCATCCTTATCATCTGCAAACAGAGGCGAGGAGAGAAAATCCTGGAGCATTTCCCCGGCCCCCATCTTTTCTTTGATATAGTCCCGGAACCATGGATCCTCGACATCTCTGTAGTTAAAGTCGAACTCTTCTATTAAATGCTTGAGCTCATCGTGTGAAAGGATTCCGTTCAGCCGGTAGGCATAGACAAAATTCTCGGATTCTAGTGCAGCTCCGTCGGAAAGCATGTTTTCATACTGTTCCGGTATGACAAATGCCAGACCGAAGGTGGAGGAATCTATAATACTGTCGTTCATCTTCGCAATGGGAGATTCATAGTCAGGGACGGTACCTATCCCTGTGACCGTAAAAAGCTGACCGCCGATCACAATGGAATCACCTGTGCACAGATCATGCAGTTCGCAGTAACGTTTCTCCAGAGCTACCTCGCCGTACACCTCCGCCGGCCTGCCTTCATCACATTCGAGAAGATTTATATCTGTACGATTCCTGAAAATGCGGATGACACTGCCGTCTTCTGCATTCACATCAAAGTAAAAGGCCCGCTCGAGCGTCACGCCTTCATCCCGGATCAGTTTTTCTTCCTTCTCGGACAGTGCGGTAAAAGTAGTGAACTGACCGTCTTCCATGTGATTTTTGAGCCGGTGTTCCTTCGTTCCCTGAATAATATTCTCCGCGGCGGCAAGAAGACTCACGATCATATAGGAACCCAGGAAGATCAAAAGGCCCAGGGCGATGTATCTCAAAAAGTGAGCCTTAAGATTTCGAATGATTCGTTTGCGCAAAATAGTGTTCATGTCAGATATCCTCAAGATCGGCAGCGGGAACGAGAACCTCATTGATATACTCTTTTGAAATAAGCCCGTCGCGGATTTCGATCACCTGATGGACCATCCGGCGTATGGCGTTATTATGAGTGACGATCAGCATGGTTGTTCCGTAAGTCTGATTAACTTTTTCGAGCAGCATAAGAATACTGCGCGAGGTCGTCGAATCGAGAGCCCCGGTCGGCTCATCGCACAGAAGCAGTTTAGGGTTTTTTATGAGGGCACGCGCAATGGCGCATCGCTGCTGTTGGCCGCCTGAGAGCTGGGAAGGAAATTTGTTCTTATAATCGGTCATGCCGAGAACGTCAAGGAGCTCATTCATGTCAAGGGGGTGGCTTGTCAGGTATCCGCAGACTTCAATATTTTCCTTCACTGTGAGATTCGGAATCAGGTTGTAGAACTGAAAAATAAAGCCCAGCTTGTCACGTCGGTAATCTGAGAGCCGATCCGGGGAGAGACCGACGATTTCATCACCGTCAATGACGATCGAACCGGAATCAGGCAGGTCAAGGCCGCCGATACAGTTGAGAAAAGTTGATTTCCCGGAGCCGCTGGGTCCCTGTATAACACACATATTACCCTGTTTAACATGCGTAGATATGCCTTTTAATACCATGATCCTGCTTTCCCCGCTTGCGTAACTTTTCTTCAGGTCCTTGATTTCCAGATACATGAGAGCTCCTTTATAAAATGTGTTTGGATTAGTTAATCTTAACTAGATTATAAGCCGCTAACTCTCAAAAAACAAGTGGGGAGTGGACGCAGAGAAGGGAATCTGAAATGCTGTAAATTCCTGTGGTTCCTGTACTATGACACGAGAAAGAGGCTGACGCACGAAGATCTGCGGTAACTGAATATGGCGGCGTTTTATGCAAATGCCGGCCATATTCAGTTTTGCAGTGTCGTGCGACAGCCCCTCATCTTATTTTATATGAGACTGTAC
>CAMNDN010000137.1:0-3465 GCA_946535445.1 uncultured Lachnospiraceae bacterium | reverse complement strand
GGTTCACGAGGTAATTTTTGGGACAGGGGGGCCTTTATCTAAATGACACTGGAACCGTCCTCCATGACCGGCCCCGCCGGAAAACCATGCCCATGACACCATGAAATGAAGTTGTTCAACATTGTGCACAATTAAATTAAAAAAAGGCTCTGCTTTTACAAAATTTCTTACAATCGTGACAGGCTGCGACTTGAATTAATTGGGAAATTGTAATATAGTTGTAATGTATTATATTATGTAATTTACATTCTAAAGATAAAGCAATTCGAAAGTATATTGTATAGTGCGGATATCATATGACGGATAAAGAATTAAGAAAACTCAGCCGCGAAGATCTTCTGGATATGCTCGTTGAACAGAGCCGGGAGGTCGAGCGCCTGAAAAAAGAAAGAAGCATTCTCATAACACAATTAAGGTTTTTCAAAGCGGAGTTCGAAAAGGTCGGATCCCTGGACGCCATCTTAAACAGACTGGGGTACCCCGCTTCTGAGTTCAACAGTCCCGCTCAGATTTCCGCACTGGATGAATTGCTGCTGCAATATGAAAATGAAGAATCCACCTTTGAAATCTTCGAAAGGTCGGAAGACAACACATCGGGAAATAAACAATCCGGATCAGGCAGACCGGGCAGGAAATCCGGCAGGCAGGACAGGCTGAAAGAAGCGCTTGACTGGACGAAAATGCAGTTCGGAGGAAAGAAGTAAGGTTTGAAGAACAGTGAAAAAATAGCCGGATCGGTAAGGACAAAACCGATTCCCCCGATCAAGGATCTTGAAAGGGAGCTGGCCAGAGAAAAATACAGGAGCCGCTATGGGGCTGTCTTGAGGAGTACGATCTATACACTGATCACGGTGGCAGCGGTCGCAATCCTGGTCGCGACATTGTGGATGCCGGTTCTGCAGATATACGGAAGTTCAATGAATGAGACTTTGCAGGATGGCGACATTGTTCTGTCAGTAAAGGACAGCCACATGGACAGCGGCGACATAGTAGCTTTCTACTATAATAATAAGATACTTGTAAAGAGGGTAATAGCCCAGGCAGGCGACTGGGTGAATATCGATTCCGACGGCAATGTATATGTAAATGACCTGCCGCTGGAAGAACCGTATATTACGAACAAGGCTCTGGGCGAATGCGACATTGAACTGCCGTATCAGGTGCCGGAAAACAGAGTGTTCGTTATGGGAGATCACCGCGAAGTATCGGTAGATTCACGCAGCGCGACCGTCGGTTGCGTCGCCGAAGAGCAGATCGTGGGAAAGCTCGTATTCAGAGCCTGGCCTCTGACAGGCTTTGGCAAAATCAAGTGAGACTATCAGCAGATCGGACATTGTGGGAGAGAACAGTCTGATCGTTTGTAATAAATCATGAAGGAGGGGAAGAACACATGACACCTAAGAAACCTGGAAATCCCAGAGAAATGCTTTATAGAAAAATGTTTAAGAGCCGCTGGATGAAAGTGGTGACAATTATGGCGGGCGTTGTCGTGTTCTGCACGGTGTACTCGCTCATTCTTCCCGCTATCACCATGAGCATTCAGGATCCGCAGTGCGGCTATGAGGAACATACGCATACGGACGAATGCTATGATGCGGAAGGAAATCTGATCTGCGGAATGGAGGAGCATACGCATACACTGGAATGTTACTCCGACTTGTATGCAGATATAGAAGATGGGGATACGTGGTACTCATCCCTGCCGGAGCTGACCGGAGACCGCAATGTCGACGTGATCAACGTTGCCGCTTCCCAGCTTGGCGGAAGAGAGAGCGAAGCCAACTTCCTTGTAGCGGAAAATGAACAGACCAAGGGGTATACACGTTACGGTCACTGGTACGGTGATGCGGTCGACGGAAATGCCGACAGACTGGAAAATGGCGTCAGCACATATGCATACGCAGACTGGGACGCAATGTTCGCTTCCTTCGTTCTGAACTGCGCAGGGATTGATGATTTCGGATATGACAGTGACGCCGGCAACTGGGCAGGCGCTCTTGCGGCGGCCGGAAGATATGCCGATGCCGCGGATTATGTTCCGCAGCCCGGCGATCTCATCTTCTTCACACCGTATGCCGGCGCAGGCGTACATGTCGGTATTGTATCCGATGTGAACAGAAGCTTCCTCGGAAATGAGATCAACTCGGTATCAGTCATTCTGGGCGATTCAGACAACTCTGTTGAGGAAGTCAACGTAGCTGTCGGAGAATATAATGAAGGCGATGTGGCATTTGAAACGATCCATGGCTATGGTATCCTGACACCCGGCTATGGCGAAGAGGAGGATGAGTCTGAACCTCAGATGGATTCTTCCGAGGCCGTCGATGTTGAAGGGTATCCGGCTGATGAAACCGTCGCCGCAGAAGAAAATCAGGAGGCAGAAGATTCCGACCTTGAGCAGGAAGAGACCGCAGTTATTGATTCTGAAAATGAAGAGCAGTCCGCTGAAGGCCTTTACACAGCTGAAGATGATGCAAATAATGTGACAGTGACACTGAACGATGCCGCGCTCTCCGAAGACGGCACAGTGATCATTATGAACTGGGATGTCAATGCTGTGGTTCCGGAAGCAGTTCTTCCCGCGGACGCAATCATCCGCATCGATACGACAGCCGGAAAAGCACATCATATGACAGTGGAGCAGGCACAGAACTGGGCGCTCACCGAGGGTCAGGGATACGCATTTGTCGCGGATGAAAATTATGAAGTGACCTTTATCGGCGACAACGGAAATCTTTATTCCTGGGAAGATGTTCAGAATATGGACGCAGCTGCTTCTACAGCATTTGACGGCGTTCAGATCAAGAGCCTTGCCGATATCGCTCTTTCGGAAGACGGAAATGTTTCCTTTTCTTTTGAAACAACGGCATATGTCTCTGACGCACACGCAGGCTGCAACTACTATGTGGCGAAAGTCAGCGTGAACGGAGAGTCGAACGATGCTTCCTATATGTATGAAAACGGGAAGGCTGAGCCGGCTGACCAGGATAAAATCCTCAGAGACTCCGGCATGGACACCGAAGAGACAAAGACTCTGAAAGCAGGACAGGACGATTATACAGTCACCATGTCCTATGGCTCAGATGCACAGATCCCTGATGGCGCGAAACTTTATGCCAAGGAAATCAAGAAGGGGACGGAAGAATATAATAAGTATATCGAGGATGCGAAGGAAGCTCTTGGAATAAGCGAAGAGACAGCCGCTGAACTTCTGGGCAGATTCTTCGATATCAAGATCATGACGAAGGATGGCGAATTTGAGCCCAAGGCACCTGTAAATGTAAATATCGAATACAGGAAGGCCTTTGAGACGGAAGATACATCTTATGTCAGCGGCGTTCATTTCTCAGAGGATGGAGCTGAGGCGATTCCGGTCGAGACGGTTGACGTTTCCGGGACGGAAGATGACATGGCGAAGGTGAAGAGCGTGGAGTTCAGCGCGGAATCCTTCTCTGTGTATGGCGT
>CAMNDN010000136.1:0-3476 GCA_946535445.1 uncultured Lachnospiraceae bacterium | reverse complement strand
GCAGCTGCATAAAATATTCTTTTCCTCATCTCAATCCCCTGTAATAACAATATTGACTTCAAGATACTTGAACTGCATGAACTGCCATGACATCTTTAATTATACATTTTACCCGGCTTTATATCCATAAATATCCACAGGTAACAGTTCAGTCGGCGAGAACCGTCACCTGTGGATAAGCCTATGTAGCCGTGGTACAATAAATATAAAAAGAAACGAAGGAACATAAAAATCGGGAAATATCTGAAAACACTAATTCATAACGAATCTTAAATTCTGCTAAAAAGGGACAGGTAAAGACGGTGAAGATTTCAAAGGCAGGCATTATAGTGGCAGTGACAATGCTGATTCTCGGCATCAGCGCATGCAAGGGCGGATCATCTGTGGGAAGTGGATCCGTAGGAAATGAATCCGGCAGTTCAGACAACGGAAATTCTGTAACACTCATGGTCTACATGATCGGATCCGACCTTGAGTCCATGAACGGATGTGCATCCGACGATATCAATGAGATGATCAAGGCAGCTCCCGGCAATAACGTACATGTCATTCTCGAAACAGGCGGTTCCAACGCCTGGAAGACACAGGAAATTTCAAGCGAGAAGATCCAGCGCTGGGAACTGACCGGCAGCGGACTTACCCTGATGGATGAACTGGACAGTGTCCGCATGTCCGATTCAGATACCCTGTCTGATTTCCTGAAGTGGGGAAATGAACACTATCCCGCTGACAGGACAGCGGTGATCCTGTGGAACCACGGCGGTGGTAGTGCACTTGGTTTCGGGCATGACGAGCTATATCCTGACAGCATGCTGACACTCCCGGGAATCCGGAAAGCTTTTCAGGAAGCCGGCGGTCATTATGCGTTTATAGGATTTGACGCCTGCCTTATGTCCACTGTCGAGACCGGCTGCATGCTTTCAGAGTTTGCCGACTATATGATCGCATCGGAAGAGACGGAACCCGGCACCGGATGGGACTATACCAAATGGTTGAGTAAGCTTGAAAAGAACCCGGGTCTCTCCATGGAAGAACTTGGAAAAGTGATCACACAGGACTTCCTGGCACAAAGTGAAAAGAACAAGTATGACACCTACACCCTGGCAATGATAAAACTGGACAAAATTCAGGATTTCATTAAAAAATTGTCTCAGTATTTTGCAGATTCCGAGGTCAGGATCCAAAAGGGAGAATACAGCACCTTTGCATCCGCCCGTGTCCGCAGCACAGAATTAGGCTTCGGACAGTACGAACAGATAGATGTCGGCAATTACCTTAGCCAGGTAGACCCGGAAGACACCTCCGGCCTTGCCAAAGCACTCAGTGACTGCATCGTCTGCTTCGAAACAAACCTTGACGGAACCAACGGTCTGGCCATGTATTATCCCTACCGTAACCTGCCTTTGTATTCAAAAATGATGCAGACTATTTCCGAGATCGGATATCCCGGCAGTTATTTTGATTTCTTCAATTCGTTCTGTTCGGTGCTTTCAATTGCGGATGCGGAAAATCCGGTCCCCTATCAGGATACGGCAGGAATTACAGTTCAGGCGCCAAACAAGGCTGCTTCGACTGACGACATGCCTATGGTCTCACAATACGCTTCATATCCCTGGTACAGGAACGACATCGTAAAGCAGTACTATCCGGAAGCCAGCATTGACTCTCATGAGGCTATACTTACACAATTTGCCACGGATATCTTCGACTGTTTTTACTGGGTTGACCTTCCGGAAAAGGTAGAGTGGAAAAATATCTGGTATCGCGAAGAGAGACTCCTGCTGGACGATGGTGAAAAGCTGTTATATATGGGAACAAAAGCCCGTCAGGACATCTACCAGGAAGATTCTGATTACATAACATACAATCCGCTCTGGTTCTGCATCGGAAACACCGTTGTTCCCAGTTTTTTCCAGTATTTTGAGGAACGTGACGACGGGCTGGTCAATGCGGTTCACTATATCCCGGCCATTCTGAACGGCAAGGAAAATGTACAAATCGCCGTGAAGGAGGATATAGCAACCAGTGATTTGACCGTGCTGGGCTATTTTATCGAGGATAGTCAGAGTGTAATTGACGGCATCAGGATTCCTCCAAAAGCATATTCGCAGTTTCAGGCAGAAGACAAGCTCCGGTTCCCTGTGGACAGCTATGATTACAACTATAACTACCTTGGCACGGTGCTGTTGGAGGGCGAGGAATCTTTTGGAGAAAACAATCGACAGATTTTAACCATAGGATATATGGGAAACCATTCTGCCAGGATGTCAATGGTCTTAAAGGACATTTACAACAACTATATCAACACTCCCTGGGTAGAACACAAAAAGGAAGATCCCGGAGACCTGCCGGGCATAACTTCTGAAGCTGATGCATGGATCAAAACTGCCGCCCCGGGAAACGATCCGAAGTCAGTTGGTCTTCCCGACGGGTTCGTTATCAGCTGGGGATTTAAAATCCGAAATGACAGCCCCCATGACATTCGCTACATCTACCTGAAGCGGGCGGACTATCCGGAAGACAGTTATGCTGATATCCTTTATGAACCGATTCCTTCCGGAATGAGCGCCGCATACGCAGATATCGATCATTACGTCAATTGGGACTGCTCAGCCTGGTCCATGAAGATCGCTGATTCTGCCGGACGGACAAGCAGGGAAGAATTCGTGTTCAACCCCTGGGTGACCGAGGAGATAACCATTACATGGAATGAAGAAAATGAAGACTTTGAACCGACAGTGGTTTACAAGACAGAAGGCGATTACAAAACGGATATAGCAGGATTCTGGCAGGAAGCCCTTGACGGCGGGAAAGCCGAGCCGTCGGACGCAATGACTTTCATTAGAAAGATTCCAAACTGGAACTTTAAAATCGAAAACCATGGCCATGAAGTAATCACACACATGTATATGGCCCCGACTGATAGGGACATACCGGAAAAAATGAAAGAACAGTATGACGACTTCTATAAGTACTTCTATGGCGGCAGCGATATGCTTACAGAACTGGTTCTGCCGGGCGATACCGTGAACAATGAGTACCCCATCATCTACAACGCAAGCATGCCTGTATGGGCGATATCCATCACAGACAACGAAACCGGTCTTCGTGATGCTGAACCCGTGATCCCGTTCCCAGTCTGGTTGATGTACTTTGAAGATCTTTCCGGAAACACAACCGATAAAATAGAATTCCGGCCCTGGGAAACATCCAAAATTGTCATTAAAGAAAATACCGGAGGAAGCGATGTAGGAAGCGACAACTTCTATGAATGCGAAATCACTTCCTGAAGACGGTACAACCATAAGTCCAACGTGGACGGTTCTCTCCTCTGAGAACCGTCCACGTTGGACTTACTTTAATGCAAATAAAAAAAGGCAAACAGGAAGTTTACCTTTTAAAAATTCAGTCTTTTGACAAAGGATCCAGGCCATAATCAAAAAGAACGATATCTATTTTTATAACATTGTAATCCT
>CAMNDN010000135.1:0-3525 GCA_946535445.1 uncultured Lachnospiraceae bacterium | reverse complement strand
ATCCGTACACGTACATATACTCTCATCCGCCCTGAACTCTTCAATTATCATCTGCGGCTTCACATACTTCTTCATTCGTATCCCTCATTTATACTCTGTTCAAGTGAAATTTCCTACCCCTAAAATATATTTTACCAACGCATTCATGTCAATAAAAAACACTTATTGAATCAAATTCCCGGCGCATAAATGCCCGCATCAAGCCTATTCACAAAATAGGAAATCTGCTCTTTACTGACAGCATTTGTTCTTTCAAATCTTCCCTATTACATGATCCGGGTCTTCTCATATGCCCATTCCATATAAAGAGGTATATTTCTGAACAGAAAGCTGTTCTCCATCATTTCCACGATCAACTCCTCAATCGTAAACGGTCGATATCCATAACTGCTTATCTGTTCCACATAGCGATCCAGTTTATTTCTTTTTACTGCCCTGAAGAATTTCTTCGTGTCCTTGTTGGCAGCGCTTACTCGCTTAAGATATTCCTCTGCTTTATCAAAGTCACCTCTTTTAAAGTATAAAACCGAAAGCGGGAGCAATGTCTGGGTTTCTTCATACTCATCATATTTCTTATGAAGTTCCAGAGCAGGCTCTTCTCTTTCCAAATAGGCATAAATATGCATCAGCTGAAAACGAGCACCGAGATTATCCGTCTCGCATAGTCTGATCATTTCCTCGTATTCCTGAGCTGCAAGCGTCATCATGCCGTTATCTACCAGATATTCCGCGTATCTGGAAAGAAGCCTCATATATGGTCTGGTTTCCAAAATTCCCCAGTAAGCACCAATACTATCCTCATCCATCAGTCCCTTCTTTTCCATCTGTTTTGTTCCGTTTTTTATCGCTTCGGAGAGTTTTTGGTAATATTCCACTGTACTGTCATCTATCAGATCAAGCGAGGCGCTGACAGCATCCAGATTATCCGGCTCCAGTTCCAATGCCTTTTTTATGTACTTCTCAGCTGCAGCCTTAGTGGTTGCCTCTTCTGCCAATTCAAGATACTCATCCGCGGTTTTGACTATTTTCTCAGACTCTCTGCTCATTATTCATCACTCCTTATATCTGTATCGAAATTAAGGATCCGCATAAAGCGGACACTCGCAAGAAGCTCACTCAGTCCCCATCTCCGGCACCCCGGACACCATGCCCATCCGGACCGCAGCCTCGACAAATCCGTACACATCCTGCCTGGCCGTCTCCTCATCGACATCATATTCGCTGCGGATCTGCTGCACAATCGTCTCCAGATCCGGCGCTGTATCCAACATTTTCCAAATGTCCACCGCTGTGTCCGTAAGCCGGATCATTCCGTTGATCTTCTGCGAAGCTGTCCCCGTCGGGACCAGCACATTTTCACCAACAATATTTCGAAGAATGTAATCTGTATTCGTTTTCACCTGTGTCCCTCCAACTTGTCTAACCAAGTATGGCTATACTCCGGCGGAGCATATATTTGCCTGCCTGGTTCTCCCATAGCTTTCTTTCCAAATTCCACCTCAACGCAATATTATAGCACATTGCAAATTATATACTATTAATAAGAAGAAACTGCTGTCAATATTCTTAAATTACAAATCCATATATTCTTTTTTAAGTCTGCATTCCCCTCTGCGCCGCTCCCTCCCCGCAAAAAATCCGCTCTCATTCTTGCATTAAACGGACAGGATATGTAGAATATTCATGTCTCTTTTTAGACCGATCCTGAATAATGCCTCAAGCATTCCCGCGACTGCAGAGTCGTATAAGCTTCACTATAAAAATATAACATTACATCCGCCAGCCTCCCGGGCTGACTTCCGGAAAACATCTCAGGAGATTCCCTTGAAAAAATACTTAGAACGCATCAAAGAACTATACGGCAAGCGGGATCTGGCTTTCGCCAGCTTCTTATGGCTCCTCTCGCAGGCGATCCCGTACAGGAAACAGCTGATGATCAAGCTGGGCATCAGTACATTTTCCCTGGGGATGGGATTTGTGAGCACCATCGTCAGCAAGTATATCGTTGACGCCACCACCTCCGGTTCCCTCAACTGGACCTACGTCACATATATGGGGTTGGCATCGGTCTTCACCATCCTGTTCGCAGCCTTCTCGGACATGTTCGATTCCTATATCAGTGAAAAGTTCGAGTTCGGAATGCGATGCGATATGTTCGACCGCGTCCAGAAGAGCGTATGGGCTGAACTGTCCAAATACCACAGCGGAGACATCGTCACCCGCCTGACCACGGACATTTCCACCGTCTCGTCCGGGCTCATCGAGATCATCCCCTCCGCGATCATCATGGGTATCAGGCTGCTCGTATCCTTCTTCATCCTGTTTTATTTCGACCGCTGGCTTGCTTTTTTCGCTATGTTCGTCGCTCCCATCGGTGCTTTCAGCGCACTTCTCTATCGCAAAAAGTACGGTTATTACTACAAAAAGCTGCGTGACACCGAGTCTTCCTACCGCACGTTCATGCAGGAGAACCTGTCCAGTATCGCTGTCATCAAGACCTTCCAGCGCGAGGAAGATAACAACGCACATATGGCAGATATCCGTGCGGAACGAATGGGGCTGGTCCTGAAAAGTTCCCGTCTCAGCGCAATGATGGTCACCTTCATACGTCTTATCTACAGAGCTGCCTACGTAGTCGCCTTCTGCTGGAGTGCCTACCGTATCTCTACCGGGCAGATCACATACGGAACGATGACTATTTTCCTGACACTGGTTTCTCAGGTACAGGGGTCCGTGTCATCTCTCGGTTCGACGGTCCCGCAGCTCTATCGGATGCTCATTTCCGCAAAACGAATTACAGATATTGTGGATATAAAGAATGAAACTTATGAAGAGATCGCCACAGCTCCGGAGAAGGTAGCGGTGGAGATGGCGGATGTGACATTTGCCTATGATAAAAAGAACATCCTGGAGCATCTGACTCTTTCCGTCAAGCCGGGCGACATCGTCGGCATCGTCGGTCACTCCGGCGCGGGCAAGACCACGCTGATCCGCCTTCTTCTCTCTCTGGTCAGACCGAACGAGGGAAAGATCGAGTATATCGACGAGCACGGGAACCGCGAGGAGGCGCAGCCCGCCTCCAGGCGCTTCATCTCCTACGTCCCGCAGGGAAATACCCTGCTGACCGGTACGATCGCGGAGAATCTGCGAATGGGCAAGAAGGATGCCACCGAGGAGGAGCTCTGGGAGGCGCTCCGTCTGGCGGACGCGGATAAGTTCGTCAGGGAGACCGATGAGGGGCTCGACACCCAGCTGACGGAGAAGGCCGGCGGGCTTTCGGAGGGCCAGGCCCAGCGGATCGCCATCGCAAGGGCTCTCATCCGGAACAAGTCCCTGCTTATTTTGGATGAGGCGACCAGTGCTCTGGACGAGGACACAGAATCAAGAATACTTTCAGGGATATCGGCCAGCTACGGCAAGACCATCTTCATCATTACCCACCGGCGCTCCATGCTCCGCTACTGCAATCGCGTCATCGAGGTCGGGGACGATGCCGTCGTTTCGATCCGCGACCTGTAACGGACG
>CAMNDN010000134.1:0-3552 GCA_946535445.1 uncultured Lachnospiraceae bacterium | reverse complement strand
TGTCAAACGGCGAATTGTGGGAGGCGATTTCCGCACTTTGATTTCGTAACCTTCGCATCCCCGACCGCGCTTTCTTTTCTCTCGCGGCACATTCCCGACGGTGTTACGGCATGATAGCGTAGGCTTGTATCGGAAGGTTCTTTTGAGTTACTTGAAACAAGGCTATGAGTTTTCCCCATAGCCTTGTCAGTATTAAATAATTCAGGACATGTAGAACTGCAATGCTGCAGCGACAGCTGAAGCTCCTTCATCATCCATAGAACTTTCAAGATATTGCATACTGTTTTCAGTATCCAGCAGGTTTCCTGCCGGAAACCCGAAGTTGTTCTCCGGGATATATACAAATTTACCAAGATAACCGAAGACGAGCATGATGTCATACTGTTTGTTGCTTGTGTGGACACGGATCTCTTCCAATCCGTCTTCCAGATGAAGGATCTCCAATGAGGCAAGGCTGACGGACATGTGGCCGTCAGGACATGTATAGTAGTATGTAAACATGTGTATTGCACCCCCGTCACCCAAGGTTCTGATTGCTTACAGCCGCCATGACCACATCGGTGTCGATACGTTTTTTATCTTCCTGGACACCGATATTCAGGGCGTCAGTCATGATACTGTCGATTATACGGGCGTTTCCATGGGAATGAGCGGCAACAGCCAGAAGTGCAGCCTCCTCGATGATAGCCTTTGAGGATCCTGCACTTGCAAGCTTGTGGACGACATACTGAACTGCTTCCTCATCCGACAGGCCATGGAAATCATAATGGACGGTGATGCGCTGGCGCAGGGCTTCGTGGATCTGCTTGGAAAGCGTGTGATTCAGAGAGGATTCGCCACAAAGGATCAGGGTGAAACAGTTGACTGAATCGTACTTCTGGTTCATCAGCATCTTGATATCGTTGAGGATACTTGTTGAAAGGAACTGCGCTTCATCGATCGCCAGAAGAAGAGGCTGGCGTTTTTCATGGTAAAGATAGTAGATCTGCTCCTGGATTGCCCGGAAACGGCCGGGTTTCCCTCCCTTATCGCTGACACCGAGGATCGTGCAGAGTTCCTTATAGAATTCTGCCACAGTGATAGTGGAAAGGGGCATGTATTCCATATGGTAGAGGGAAGGGTTAAGTCTTTTTGAAAAACAGCGGAGACAGAACGACTTTCCCCTGCCGGGAGGGGATGTGAACAGCCCGATCCCGCGGGCCTCCTTCAGGTAATCGAGCCGGGAGAGCATTTCTTTATAATCATGTGAGATAAAAGCATCCGATTCTTTGACCTGCTGTTTGTCAAATGGATTGAAGGCCAGCGAATAAAAAGGGTTAAACATTGCCATGGCAGACTCCAATCTTTGCGTAATCGATGGTTACGGGGTTGCTGCGTTTTATCCTGCAGTTTTCATTCTTGTCCGTTATCCTGATGGGGAAAGATGTACCTTCATAGAGGATGACAGCAGAGTCCATCTCGCCGGGACGGAAGCGGATGTCCACGGTCTGACCTATGAACTGGAAGGGGACGTCAAAGGAGACTTTATCGATGGAAACGGTCGCGTCTTTCCGCACTTTCCTTGAAATACGGTTCAGGAAACATTCGTCAAGCCATTCAGAAGACCTGGCCGGCCGGATGCTGTCCTTTGAAGCCTGGTAGCGTTCGAACGGCGTACAGCCAATACCGGAATGCAGTGTTGTGTTATAAGAACGGATGAATTCCTGGAAAAGGGCATTGAACTCTTCCAGCGAATGGATCCGATCCATGTCAAGTCCGTACAGCCAGGTTTCTTTGCAGGTGCGCCAGAAGCGTTCGATCTTCGCTTTTGAAGCGCCGTCCCTGACTTTTGTATGCAGCAGAACTGTCCCAATAGCCCCGCAGATGAGGGAGAGCTGGTCATTGACGTAAGGTGCGCCATTGTCCGTATAGAGCTTGCCGGGGATGGAAAAAGTGGCAACTGCTTTTTTGAAGACAGCCTGGAAGTTTGCGGCGGAGTCATTATAGAAGAGGCCGCCGCCTACGATGAGCCGGGAATGGTCATCAATGATACAGATGGCGTACACCCGCCTGCTCTTACCGCCTTCCGTGATGTGAGGAAAGTAACAGGTATCCGCCTGATACATTTTTCCAAAAGCATCTTCTTCAAAGGCCTTCCTGTCCCGCATGTTTGGGTTACGCGCAGATTTCAGGTCATTGTTTTTTATGAAGCGCTGTACGGCAGAGACACTGACGGCAGCCGGGATGAAACCTTCCTGGATCAGCTGCTTGTGGACCTGGGTGGCATTGAGACGGGGGAAGGTCTGTTTGAGGCGGTAGATTTCCTCGATTGCCGTGTCCGGGAGGACGCGGGTAGTACCTTTGTCGGAACGGGTAGCGGGCATAAGCGCGTCAATACCTCCACGTTGATACAGGGAGACCCATTTTTCGACCGTCTTGTAGCTGACTTCCTTTTGGGAACCGTCAGGGAAGGTGAGGGGTTTTTCGGTAACTCTTTTGTAGTATGCAGTCCTGGAGCCGTCAGGAAACAGGCCCTGGATCACGGGAGCGATGAGGGCGAAACGGAACCGGGCAACTTCAGCTGCATTGGAAAGGTTTGTTGTAGTATTCATGGCATTTTTACCTCCTATTTATTTTATGAGATCATCATAAAAGGGTAAGAGGAAAGCAGCCATCCACAAGTCGTGTGGTTATTGAAAAAAAGAGTCTGCCGGTTTCAGCCTCCGCTGGTAAGGCGCAGGATTTTTGTGGGACTGGAGGAATGAGATTCCGGTAAGACTGAAAAACCTGACGGCGAAATCAGAGAAAGGGGTCTTCCGGACAAGGTCCAGAAGAAAGCAGCGCAGGCTTGTTTCAATGGATGCAAGAGAGCCCTGCCAGTCCTGCCGGTGGGAAACGAAAAGTTTCTTCCATCTGTAGAATGTAGGGAGGGAGATCTCAAACACCTCGCAGATTTTTTCTACTGTCCTGATATGGAGGAAATGTTCTGCCAGTACACGGAGTATGAAGAACAGACTGTGGTGCCCGTAAGGTACTACAGGATCAAAAAGGATGGCGTGCGTAGCTCCGCAGGAGCAGATGACCCGGATGATCCTGACCCGGGTCACAAGCGGGCGGCCATTCACGAAGTCAATCAGACGACGGGAATAATAGCCATGGATACGGCAGTTGCCTTTACACTTACAGTAAGGGCAGGTCTCCTGTTCCGGGCGAAAATGTGTCATATATTCGTTCAAGAGCAATTTTCCAGACTTTTTTTCACGAATAAGCTTGCAATTGATCAGATTCTTTCTTATCATAGTAAGTGCATTGAAAGCCATGCTATCTTTTGAGATTAGGGCAAAGACCCTGTGTGAAGCATGGCATGTGCGTGGAGGAAGAACGGGATCGTAGCAGTGATGGTTCTTCCTCCTCTTTTTATTTGCATTGAAAACTATAAAGGGAAACTTCCAATAACGCAAGAAAAAAACGCGCTGAAAAAAACAGCACGTTCATAAAGGCAAAAAACTGAAATTCAGAAATTAATTTGGAGCAAACTTGAAGTCGGAAAGAACTTCAGTTCGACGCGTGACA
>CAMNDN010000133.1:0-3596 GCA_946535445.1 uncultured Lachnospiraceae bacterium | reverse complement strand
CCTTTTCCCCTCATTTAGCTTTTTTGCAGCTATCCTGAACCAGTGCGTTCGGCCATCCGTCCTTTTTTTAAACCGGCTCTTTCGGAAGGTTTTGGATGAGGAAGCATTTTTCAATCCATTCCGTTTCATCACAAAGGAGGTCGTAACATGTCTGAAGAAAAAGTGAAAAAAAACAAAAAGTCCGTTGACAAAACAATTTACCTTCAGTATGCCGGGCAGGAAGTTTCTATCGATGACATCATCGCTGCAGTCAGGGAAGATTATGACACCGTGAAAAAAGGGGAGGATAAACCGGAAGATATTAAGATTTATCTCAAACCCGAAGACCGAAAAGCTTATTATGTTGTAAACTGTGATTTTGCCGGAGAAGTAGATCTGTTAGCCGATTGACAGACACCTCAGATAACAACAAGGCAATATCACAAGCCACCCTCTCACTGAAGACCGCTGCCGAATGGCGGCGGTCTTTTTATATCAGCTGACCCTAATCCCGCGGGCGGGACTTGAATAATAACCGGCGCATAAAAACACGTGTATCGTTTGTCAAATGTTAGTTGCGCGTTACTATCAATCTGCTATTTTTATTTCACATACATGAATGCAGCAAGGTCATATGTGATCCATCGTGTTTATTGAAATATTAACAACGGCATTTCAATGAACCAAATGCGCGGGAAGGCGGCGGTCGTAGAAATTACCAGACCAGCCGCCTTCTTTCACGTTCCGGAATATCGCATTGCGAAGAAAAGGCCTTAATGTTATGCTGTATTGACAATAAATTTCAATGAACATTGCCTAATACAGCCGATTGACTTGATAATTGAAAGGGAAGTGATCAAATGAGCGCAAATCAACAGATCAAAAGCGCAGTTACTTACAGGATGATAGCGGAAGCGCTATTTGACAATTATGAAAGCATCTACGATATCCATGTGGATACAAATGAATATAAAACTTATTTTCAGAGCGATTTCTATCAGGAACTGAAACTCCGCAAGGAAGGCAGGGACTTTTTTTCCGACCTACAGGAAGGAATCGAACGAATCATAGCATCAGAAGACCAGGAGTATATGTCTGAAATGCTGGATAAGGAGAATCTGCTCAAGGTTCTTGAAAAAGAAAAATACAACCGGCTGATTTACAGGATCAGGCAGAATGACAGCAAAATCTATCATCAGCTGCGGGCAACTCTTCAGGAGGCGGAAGACGGGATGCATATCCTGATGGGTATAAAAAACGTCGACGATATCATCCGTCAGCGGATCGCACATGAAAATCAGGTCGCATCCATGAAGCAGAAGGAAAATAACTATCTGGAGGCGGTGCTCGCAAGTGCCGCAGCGTACCTTGAAATAAATATCTCAAAGAATAAGGTCCTTGAAACATCTATGAGGTATCACAACGAGAATCAACAAAAGATCTTTCAGTTCCCTTCTGCTTCCGATATCGGATCATATGACGAAATGCAGAAATGGATCGGTGATAATCTGATCGCGGAAAATAAAGAAAAGTATCTCAAGATCAGCGACAGAAAATATCTTACGGATTGTTTTGTAAAAGGAGAACGGCGCACATCCGTCTTATTTTCTGTGTATACCATGGATGGGAAGAAACAGCCATGCCGGGCACTCTTTTTCCTGTACCGGGAAAAGGTAACGGGCGACCTTCACGTATTGTGTGTCATCTATGACCTGACAGAACAGCAGAGCAAGGAAAAGGAAATGCAGCAAATGGAGAAAGCGCTGAGCATGAGCCGGATCAGGAATTTTACCAGCCAGATGCAGCCGCATTTTCTTTACAATGTACTGGGTTCCATTCAGGAACTGATCCTGATCGACCCGCAGTATGCATCGGATCTTCTCGGTGATTTTATGATACATCTCAGGAGCTGTGTCCGGGCCATGTCCACCGATGAACCGATCGGCTTCTCAGAAGAGCTGAAAAACATCCGGGCCTATGTCAATATCGAGAAGATGCGTCTGGGCAACAAGCTGGTCATGGTCTATGACATTGAGACGGAAGGCTTCTACATTCTTCCGCTCAGCATACAGCCGCTTGTGGAAAATGCGATTCGTCACGGCGTGCGTATGCGGGGAAAGCAGGGAGGCCGCGTAACGCTGCGCACAAGGAGCGAAGAAAATGTCTGGGTCGTGGAGGTGGAAGATACCGGCGTCGGTTTCAATGTGGAGAATATCCAGAAGGAGATAGATCTCGGAAAGAGAGATTCAACGGGACTGCAGAATATACGGTTCCGTCTGGAAAATGTGATGGATGCAGGCATGGAGATCCGGAGCAAAGAGGGAGTGGGCACTACTGTAACTGTACGAATTCCGAAGGAAAGACAGAAAAGGCGCATTCCTATATAATTCCGGGTATATTACCCGGATTTCAGGGAGGGAGAGAGTAATGAGAGCAATTATTGTAGATGATGAATATTTGATGATCCGGAAATTTGTCCGACTGACCAAAGACATAAAGGACCTGAGCATAGTAGGGGAATTCGATAATGCCGGGGATGCTTTGAAATTTGTCTCAAAAAATCCCATCGAGGCGGCCTTTCTGGACGTTGAGATACCGGAAATCAACGGAATTGAGCTTGGCAAGAAGCTGAGAGAAATCAGAAACGATATCATGATTGTTTTCATTACCGCACATGACGAGTACATTCATGACGCAAACGAAATCAACGGGGATCACTACATCATAAAGCCATATACCAAAACGACGCTGGAGAATGTGATGGCCAAGCTGCGGCTGTTATCCGTGCGGCAGCATAAGAGCATTTACATCCAGACATTCGGCCGCTTCATGGTCCAGAAGAACGGGGTCCCGGTGAAGCTGGTCGGGAAGGCGAAGGAAATCCTGGCTCTTATTGTGACGAGGCGCGGGAAAGAGATCAGCAACGAGGAAATTTACACCACGATCTGGGAAGGCCGACCATACAGCAACGCCTGCATGAGCGTTTACTATAACGCGCTCCGAAGGCTGAAGAACTCGCTCCGCGAGGCAGGTATCGAGGGGATTTTGGTGTCGACGCCTCGAGGCCAGACGATGAATACGGCGCTTTTCGACTGTGACTACTACGCCTGGAAGGACAACAATCAGGATTCCCGCGACTCCTTCGAGGGCGAGTTCATGTCCGAGTACTCCTGGGGCGAGTACATTCTGGCACAGATCCTCCAGGATGAATGGGAAGGATAACAGACGTCGGGGACGTTTCTCCCCGCCGCCCATATAACAGCAATCGGGGACACATCTCCACTCCCGCAGCCATGCAGCCAACGAACATACGTTGATACACAGCCGGTTCTAAGATCTGTCCCCGATTACCGTTAAAATCACTGCCGGAAGAAACGTCCCCGGCGGCCGTTAAAACACCAGCCGCAAGAACCGTCCCCGCCGACCGTTAAATCACCAGCCAGAAGAAACGTCCCCGATGACCGTTCCCCGGCGACCGCTCTACTCCTGACAGAACAGCCCGCCGAGCCGTCCCTTCACCGCATCAAAATCCGTAAAGCGAATATACATGTTCTCGTTATTCTCATCCAGAATACAAACATTGTCGTTTATATACTGAACCATTTCGCACATCTCCC
>CAMNDN010000132.1:0-3649 GCA_946535445.1 uncultured Lachnospiraceae bacterium | reverse complement strand
GTCAGGTACTGAGCGCCCGTGAGATGACCGGGTGCTGCCTGATGTTCGCGGCGATCGTACTGTCTCAGATATGAACTGTAAAAGCCTCCGTCGGATCGCAGACATGCGCAGTGAAAGGCGCCTTGGTGCTTTGCATGTCGCGTCAAGAACGCAGAGGCGTTCTTGAAAAATTGAAAATACAGCTATTCTCTCTATAATAATGGAATCGTGCGGATAAAAAGAGGGGGCGTCGTGAGACGGCCCCTTTGCGATGTTCCTTTATTTTGCTGTAGAAGATGTATCAGCGGGTGTGGAGGTATCCTGTGCCGCTGAAGAGTCGGAAGCCGCGGCGGCATCATCCGCAACAGAAGTATCTGCCGGCTTTTCTGCAGCAGCATCCGGTGTTGCCAGAAGTATGGCTGTCTGTCTGGCGGTGATTGATTTTATATAGCTTTCCGGCATTCCGGCAGCCAGGGCATCCTCGATCGTCTTGTATCCGAAGACCTGAAGGAGACTGGACATGGTCGTTGTATACTCGTCGGATTCTTCCGTTACGTTTTCGGCTTCCATGACCGCTTTGGAAACGAGCCATGCCCGTGCTTCGGAGCGGGCCTGCATATCGAGATCAATATTGTTCGCCGCTACAAAATCATCCAGTGTCTGACCGTTGTTCTCCGCACTGATCTTATAGATTTCCTTGATGTATTCCGATGCGCTGTCATAGACATCTTTCGGGAAAGCGCTGATCGTGGCGGTGTTCGTAAAGTCTGTAAAAGCAGTTGCTACAGTGCCGTTTGAAAGACTGTGGATCGTAACGACCCAGTCGGTATCTTTGCCGGCAAGAGTCTCTTCCGCATAATTTTCCGGGAACGGAATCGTGAATTCAACTGTCTCACCTGACTTGTGCCCGATCAGGGCATCCTCGAAACCTGCTATGAAGGTGCCGGATCCCAGCTGAAGATCAAAATTGTCAGATGTCATGCCATCTCTCGGAGCATCTTCGCCTACGACGGTACCCGCGAAATCGATATTGGCAGTCATGCCTTCTTCCGCTGTGGTTCCCTCCGGATAAGTGACCTGCAGATTTTTATAATCGCCGATCGTGACAAAATCGGAAGCCTTTCCGTCCGCCAGATTTTTGTCGGAAATCTCAAGGTCCATATCCGCTTTGGCTGTTTCGCTCGGTTCGGGGGCACTGGTCTCGGCTTCTTCTTCATACACCTCGCCTTCGACCGATTCGGTAAGAGATTCATCGGCGGGTTCCGCAGCGGTACTGCCGTCTGAAGAATTCTGAGACGCGGAGCATCCGGATAATGCAAATGTAAGCGCGAGCGCACATACAAGCAGTTTCTTTTTCATACTATCCTCCTGAATATTCAAATCATAATGTCTGGTAGCATCTTTTTCGGTCTGAACAGAGTTGTGAGTTCTGTAACATCTTACCGCCTTGCACGAAAAATAGCAACCATAATAAAATGAAGGAAAACTAAATTCTCCCGGTCACACTTTACAGATTTATATCCGGAGAATAGAATAGCAATTAGGATGCGCTTTATTCACTGAAAGGAAAATCAATGAAACGATTTGGTAAGACTTTACTTGTACTGCTGAAATGGATCCTGCTCGCCTGCCCGGCAGGCATCGTGATCGGAGCTGTGACCAGCCTGTTCGCTTTTTCGATCGCGCACGTTACGGAGTTTCGTCTGGAACATACATGGATGCTGTTCGGTCTGCCCTTTGCCGGACTGCTGATCGTGTTCCTCTATCGAGTGACCGGACGAGGAGATGACAAAGGGACCAATACGGTCATCATAGCAGTTCGCGAAAAGAAAGACATACCGCTTGTCAACGGTCCTCTTATTTTTGTGGCAACTGTGCTGACACATGCCTTCGGCGGTTCTACCGGTCGTGAAGGCGCGGCACTTCAGCTGGGCGGAAGTATCGGGGACTTTGCGGCAAAAAAACTGAAACTGGACAGCAGCGACAGGCGGATCATGGTCATGTGCAGTATGAGTGCAGCTTTTTCAGCCCTGTTCGGGACACCGCTGGCGGCAGCCATACTTCCGATGGAATTTGTCAATATCGGAATGGTAAATTATGCGGCGCTGGTACCTTGCGTGCTGGCTTCTCTTACAGCCCACGCTGTATCGGTCCGGCTGAATATACATACCCTTGCAATTCCCTATGAAGTGGAAAGAGTGCCGGACCTGTACTCAGTGGCTTTCACGAAGGCAATTCTTCTCGGAATAGCGTGCGCACTGGTCGGTATTCTGTTCGTCCTGTGCCTGCACTATTCAGGAAGCTTTTTTAAGAGCAAGATAGCAAATCCGTATCTCCGGGTGTTCTGCGGCGGCTGTCTGGTGGCGGCTCTTGTTTTTATTCTGCGGACACAGGATTATATCGGTCTCGGGGAAAATGTCATGGCAGCTGCATTTGAAGGAAAAGTTGTCTGGTATGCATTCCTTTTGAAGATCCTCTTTACCTGCCTGACGCTGGAGACGGGATTCAAGGGCGGCGAAATCGTCCCATCGTTCTTTATCGGGGCTACAATGGGCTGTTTTCTGTCCGGAATCCTGGGCCTTCCCGCAAACTTAGGCGCCGCCTGCGGTATGTGCGGTGTTTTCTGTGCTATAACGAACAGTCCGTTCACATCGATGATCATTGCGATGGAACTTTTCGGACAGAGAGGCATGGGCTTCTTTTTCATCGTTATAGCGCTCAGCTACATGCTTTCGGATTATTACAGCGTATTTTCTGCTCAGAAGTTCATGTATTCCAAGACGAAGACAAAACTGATCGAGTATATATCCGGAGATACTTTCCGGAGAAATAAAAAGAGTAAGCAAAATGAAAAAGGAGAATAATAATGAAGTGGAATGGTAGTCAGTTAAAACAAATGGCCCGCACCGCTCTTCACGGATCCTACTGGAAGTGCGTGCTCGCAGGATTTCTGCTCAGCATAACGATCGCTTCGTTTGCTCCGGGCGGCTCATCGGGGGGAGAGGCTGTCTATGAGGATCCGGAATCGATCAGGACGTATCTGCCGGTGATCATGACTGCGATTTTCGTTGCCGGAAGTCTGGGCATGGCACTCAGAATATTCCTGTTAAGACCGCTGGAGGTCGGCTGCAGAAATTTCTTCAAGAACGATATTTATTATCCGTCAGAGCTGAACTGCCTGAGTGCAGGTTTTTCCGGAAATTACTGGAACGTGGTATGGGTCATGTTCTGCAGAGATATTTTTACGTTTCTGTGGGCCTGCCTGTTGATTATCCCCGGGATCATAAAGTCCTATGAGTACAAAATGATACCGTATATTCTTGCCGAGAATCCGAACATCTCCAGAGAAGAGGCTTTTGCTCTCTCAAAGAAAATGATGGACGGGGAGAAGATGGACACTTTTGTCCTGGAACTTTCCTTTATAGGATGGGCAATTCTTGCTGCGTTTACATGCGGAATAGTCGGAATCTTTTACTATCAGCCGTATCTGGCCCTAACGGAAGCAGCGCTTTATCAGGCGCTGAAGGCCAAGGTCGGAGGAGGTCCGGACGGCTATTATGACAACGGCAGCTACAATAACGGCGGTTATGACAACAGCGGCTACAATAACGGCGGTTATGACAACGGCAGCTACAATAACGGCGGTTATGACAACAGCGGCTACAATAAC
>CAMNDN010000131.1:0-3685 GCA_946535445.1 uncultured Lachnospiraceae bacterium | reverse complement strand
CTTTACTGATCAATCTTCTCTATTAACGCTGCCGGAATTGTAATTGTCTGCCCCAACGTTGACGTGTAACTATACAATCCCATAGATGTTCCATAAATTGTAATATAATCATCTTCAAGAATATTTATGCACTTTTTCTGCTTATTGCGACAGCCCCATACCCATCAGCTTAAGCCACTGTGATCGCTGCATATCTCTCAGAATTGATGATCTTCTCCATCGCTTCCACAGGATTCATGCCTACGCACTGCATAACATCCCGGAA
Organism: uncultured Lachnospiraceae bacterium; assembly: GCA_946535445.1. Lineage (GTDB taxonomy): Bacteria > Bacillota > Clostridia > Lachnospirales > Lachnospiraceae > Chordicoccus. Next base: position 3,420 of record CAMNDN010000131.1, on the reverse strand, counting down.
TACAGATGCGGCCTGTCCGCTTACGAGCTGCACACCAGGACGGCTCTTGTCCGCATGGAATACATCATGACGGCTGGAAACGTTCCAGAAGATGACATTTGGGATCCGGTAACCATTGTCTGCGAATCTCCTGGCCATTTTCTCATAGAAGGTCCAGTTCTTGTCACCGCAGGAATCGATCTCCATATCGGAAATAACGATCAGGGACTTTGGCATATCTTCAGCCGGAACGTGGTTTCTGATCGCAATCTCCAGCACATGTCTGAATGCAGCCTGTAGATTGGTGTTAACCTGCCAGTCATTCATATCGATGCTTCCGATCTTCTGCGCCAGGGTCTCTCCCTTCAGCACATGGATCCTGGAAGTACCGGAGAAGGACATGAACATGTTGTGGTAAGCTCCGGTATTTCTTTCCGCAAAGTACACCGCCAGACCGACAGATGTAGCAATAGGTCTGCCATACATGGAACCGGATGTATCCGCAATGACAAGCGCATTTTTTCCTTTCTCCACGTAATCCGGCAGCTGACGCCACTGGGCTTCCAGGGAAGCATCTTCTTTAATTTTGCAGCCTCTCCAGCTGATCTGCATCACCTTTTCCACAATATCATATGGATACAGCGTGTCGGAGTGAACCTTTTCCTCACCGGTGACCGCCTTCTGGATAAACCGGCCGTAACGTTCGGCGTCATGTCTCATGAAGGCATTGCGGTAAATCATCATGGCTCTGGAAGGAACCGCGGAGTAACAGATCTCATCCCATCTTCCGGCAGACATCAGAGTTTCTACAACTCCGATCTGCTTACGCATAGCCCGGACAAGACGCTTGAACTCATATACGGAATATCCGAGCTTCTCAGCTGTCAGGATACCAAGCTTTCTGGTCTTTTCAGAAGAAGCATCCGCCGTCTTGATCCATTTGGCCAGTAGGGAAACTGCATTTCCTTCCATAAGGTTCTGACGGTCTTCCTCGAACTGCTTTTTCATGGCGGCCCACATTTCATTTTCAAGTGGAGTCCCGATCAGGCAATACAGGTCATCATAACGACCATATACACCGATCAGATCCAGGTTCGGGCGCAGTGCTTCCGGATGATATGCTGCCATGTACTGCAGAATTGTACGGAAGGTCTTTCTTTCACCCAGACCGCCTCTCACGTCACGCGCATAGAACGCGATCTTAGTTGCAAACAGCGGGTCCACCTTCCAGGCTTCAGAGAAAAGTCGGGTGATCCGCTCCGTATTCGCAGTACGCAGAGAACCGACTGTTCCGAAGAAATCCAGTCTGGCATCGCCGGTCGTATTCAGCGCGACGGCTCCGTTTTCTGTTCTTGTAAATACGGCATTCATTTTTGCCGCTTCAGCGAAATTCATTGTCTTCGTCATTTCCTCCTTTCCGCTAATTTTAATTCTTCATCTTGCAATACTCGTGTTGCAATACTCGTGACTTTGTCGTGAGATATCCGTATTAGATTGTTACAAGTATGCAGGACACATTTGGGCACGATTATCAGTCGTGTGTTATAGGACCCCAGGATAGGGCAAAAACATTTTCGCTGTTAGTGTCCCCAAAGCCCGGTGGGTTGGAATCGAACCAACATAAATATCGGACATGGCTGTTAAAATCCCGAGCAGGATTTATATGAATTTTCGCTCTGCCATTGAGCGACCACCGGATAAATAATATGAAATAGAACAGACTGAGAACTTGATCTGCTGCATCCGCATCTGCCGGCGTTGGAACCGGTGTTCACACTGAGGATTAGTCAGTAGCGGACATCAACACTGGTTTTGCAAAAACCAGCAAACTCTTGCATCAGGACGTTATAGATTTCCTTTGGGCACATTCTTCCTTGCGGGATTCAGAAACTGCCGTCTCTTAGAGTTGCACTTACTCGATACTTTCTCCCATGTTGACTTGCGGTCTTCATAAGTGTTCATCTTACAGAACAATAAGTTGATTTTCTTTCCTGAAGCCGTACACTCTTTGGCTTATGGTAGCATTTGCCGGACTCGAACCGGCAACCTTTCGTTTGATATACAACTGCTCAGCCATTGAGCTAAAATGCCATTTTGGACTACGAGGTGTACATTTACCATCCCTGTCTTTTGGACAAGGCCCGGAATTCGCAGCCCTGGTCGTCTTGCGGACTCCCTTCTGTCCTTTCGTCCCTTCCTTTCGGTTTGAGGAACCTCCGGCAGATAAATACAGCACTTGTTCTTGCAAAACTCGCACCGTAGATCCATAAAACTCTCTCCCCTGTTTCCAGGTCAGGAACCGGACGATGTACCGCCGATTCCGATCCTGCCATACCCTCAGCAGTTGCCCTTGGGCAGAAAGGCAGGACCTTGTTCATGGGTTTTCCGTTGAACTCGCCTTCCGGCAAGTCGGGATTTACGTCCCTTTATCCCCATCACTGAGTTTATCTCAAAGAGCCGAAACCGCCCTTTTTGAACAAATTCGTCTAATTCAGCACCACCACGTGAAGGTTTTGTTCATGGTGCCACCAAGACTTTCAGTCCTGTAGAACCACTCCGACGGGGCACGATCCCGCAACCTCCGGATAGACAGTCCGGCGCACTACCAAATTGTGCTACGGAGCGATGAAATGACGGGTATCCATCTATGCCGACACCCGGCCTTTAACCGGGACATCCTCTTAAGGATTACTCACGGTTTAGCAAAACGCTGCCTACAGGAATCGAACCTGTTCATCCTTTCGGGTGGCCTCCGGCTTCCAACCGGGCACCATGCCATTCGGTCAAGACAGCATGTAGTACTCCTGACAGGATTCGAACCTGCAACATTCTGGTTCTAAGCCAGACGCCTATGCCATTCGGCTACAGGAGCATAAATATGTCATATCAGTTATCATGAATTGTTAAACGCAGGAGCAGGATAAAAAAACCGCCCGGCCCGGAAAAATCCGAAACAGGCGGCTGATTGACAATATTCCTTATACTGTCTTCACAATGGCCGATCAGGGCATTGATTTCGCCCTTTTCTTCCTGCCGAATTTTTCCATATGAACAAGACCCTTGTCAATCAGCGACAGGGACATCATCGGATCATATGAAAATATCGTCATGATGAATGCAGCCATTTTGTTCTTCCTTTCCTACCGGATTTCTTTCCCGATATCTTTGTTCTGACTATATACTACTTCAGTTCAGTGACGATGGCAATCAACCTGTAGTATAAAATTAACAGTTATTTCCAAGGTTTCTGTGCACGGATTACTTCTCCAAAAGCAGTCTCTCGTCCCATACCCGGATTCCCTGTTTTCCTCTTTTGTTCATACACTCTGAAACCAGATTCACCCAACCGGCGCAGTAATCCAGTATAACAGAATCGGATGTTATCACTCGTTCTTTCCCATAGAGAGCCCTGTCAACATCACGTCTGATCTGAATATCCAG
>CAMNDN010000130.1:0-3739 GCA_946535445.1 uncultured Lachnospiraceae bacterium | reverse complement strand
AAATCTCCGTGAGTAGCGAGAAGAATACCTACCATCTACTCTTCCTCCCTTTCTTTATTAATAGTTTCTAAAAATTGGTGCATGTGCACAAAAAATCCGTCCGAAAAAGGCTTACTGACGGAAATTCATATAAGCATTATATCTGAGAAAACGTTTAAATTCAACAAGTTTGGATATGAAAAAATTTATAAAGTTAATACTTTTTTAACTTTGACGCATAAGTGATATGTCGGGTGATTTATTATAGTTATAAAGACAGTATATGAGCTGATTATATATTCTTTCTGAAAGAAAGAGCTTGCGGCAGGATTTGTTCGGTGCTATCATGACTGTGTCTCAAATGTAACAAAATAACACTGTATGTACCGATTTGGAGTATCTGAATTGAAATGGAAAATAAAAATCCTGTTGAGATAAGACTTGCAGCCAGTCTGAAAAAACTTGCAGTAAAAATACCTTTTGAGAAGATAACAATAAAACAGATCACGGACGGAGCAGGAGTCATTCGAGTCACTTTTTATAACCATTTTCAGGACAAATATGATCTGCTTGAGTGGATCGTGAGGACGGAGATCCTTGAACCGGTCCACATTCTCATCTCGAATGAGATGTTCAGCGATGCAATTGTTCTTATTTTCAGCAATATGAGAAAAGACAGGGAATTTTATATGCATGTGGTAGACATGCAGGGACAGAATTCGTTTTCGGAAATCGTTGATTCCGCGATCAGGAATCTGCTGATGGAACTTCTGGAAGAGCATGGGACAAGAAAACAATTTGAACATAAATGGATGGAACCGGAATATCTTGCCAGATACTATGCGCAGGCTATGACCTATGTGGTCGTGAACTGGATTAAGACCGGGATGGTCCTTGAGCCGGAGGAGATGGCTACGGTCTATGAATATATAGCATCGAGATCTCTATGGGATATTCTTGAAGAGATGAAAGGAAAATGAACCGGGCAGATAAACATTTTTAGTCAAATGTAAAATAAGGGTTTACACGGATTTGAGGTTGAATATTCATATATTCAGTCTCTTTTTTTATTATATCTTCGGATGACGAGAAAAGTTCGTGTATATTACTGCCCGGGATTTATCCGGATTTTCGATCTCTGACATAGAGAATGAGTCGAAAAGGTATGGTGGATCAGCATCAGTGTTCACGGTCTTTACGGTCAAGGGAGGGAAAATCATATGATGCATTTCGGAAAAGCGGTAGTGAAGATGAGGTTCATCATTCTCGCAGTCGCGATCGCGCTGCTCGTTCCTTCGGGAATAGCCTACCTCAATACACGGATCAATTATGACGTGCTTACATACCTGCCGAAAGAGATAGAAACGATGAAAGGGCAGGATATCCTGCTCGACGAATTCGGGACCGGCGCGATCTCAATGGTCGTTGTGGACGGAATGGAGTGGAAGGATGTCTCGAAGCTGCGGCAGGAGATCGAGGAAGTACCACATGTGAAGGACGTTATCTGGTATGACAGTTTTGCTTCCCTGAACACGCCGATGGAACTTCTGCCGAAAGATGTCCGCGACGCGTTCATAAAGGGGGATGCGACGCTGATGGCTGTCACATACGATACCGGAACATCTGACGACGATACGATGGAGGCGATCCTTCAAATCAGGAAGATAGCCGGCAAAAATGTTTTTCTGGCAGGAATTTCCGGCATCGTCACGGATACCAGGGATCTTGCAAATGCGGAGGAGCCTGTATATGTCCTGATTGCCGTCGTTCTTGCGGTCATTGTGCTGTCCATCGCGATGGACACTTTTCTTGCCCCGGTCTTTTTCCTTATTTCAATAGGAATGTGCATCATTTATAATCTGGGCACAAATCTGTTTTTCGGAGAAATTTCCTATATTACAAAAGCACTTGCAGCGGTCCTGCAGCTTGGCGTCACGATGGATTACTCCATTTTCCTGTGGCACAGTTACAAAGAGAATGAGCAGAAGACGGACGGCGACAATAAACTTGCCATGGCACAGGCCATTACCCAGACGCTTCAGTCGGTCGTCGGATCGTCCATAACGACGATTGCCGGTTTCATAGCACTGTGCTTTATGAGCTTCACACTGGGCATGGATATCGGTATTGTCATGGCGAAGGGTGTTCTCTTCGGAGTGATCGGCTGCGTAACGATCCTGCCTTCCCTGATATTGATCTTTGACAAGGCAATCGAAAAGACGAGGCACAGACCGATCCTCCCGAAATTCGAGAAGATCCCGGCATTTGTGGCAAAACATTACAGGACGATTCTCGTGCTCTACCTGATCATCTGGATCCCTGCCGCATGGGGATACATGCACACCCAGGTCTACTATCAGCTGGATAAGACCCTTCCTGATTATCTTCCTTCGGTCACAGCCAACGCAAAGCTGGATGAAGTCTTCCAGATGGGGGCCACGCATATGATCCTTCTCGATTCGTCCGTGGAAAGTACGGAAGTTGAGAAAATGTGTGATGAGATGAAGAGGGTAGAGGGCGTCAAGAGTGTCCTCGGAATTGATTCCTTCCTGGGGTCGGGGATTCCGAGAGAATTCCTTCCGTCAAAGATAACGGATGCGCTTCTCTCCGAAAACTGGCAGCTGATGCTGGTCAACAGTGAATATGCGACAGCCTCCGATGAGGTGAACAGACAGGTGACCGAACTGAATGAGATCCTTAAACGGTATGATCCGGAGGGGATGCTGATCGGCGAGGCTCCCTGCACAAAGGACCTGATCACCATAACAGATCACGATTTTAATGTCGTCAACTGGGTTTCGATCGGATTTATATTTGTCATCATTTTCTTTGTATTCGGTTCGATCAGTCTGCCGTTCCTGCTGGTGCTGGTCATTGAATTTGCCATCTTCATCAATCTCGGTATTCCGGGATTTACGGGAACAAAGCTTCCTTTCGTCGCGTCGATCGTCATCGGAACGATCCAGCTCGGATCCACTGTAGACTATGCGATCCTTATGACCAGCCGCTACCAGACAGAGAGAGCGCAGGGCAAGGGCCGCGATGAATCGGTCCGGATCGCCCATCTGACTTCGATCCAGAGCATCATCGTCTCCGCGTTCTCATTTTTTGCCGCCACTTTCGGAGTCGGTATTTATTCGGAAATAGAGATGATCTCGTCTCTCTGCATTCTTATGGCGAGAGGCGCGTTGATCTCCATGGTCACAGTATTGTTCGTACTGCCGGCGGTCCTTCTTCTGTTCGATCCGGTCATTGTCCGGACCAGCAGAGGATTCCTGCCGGAATCAGAACAGGGAAAAGGATTGTTCGGTAAAATCAAAAAGCATGTGCAGCCGCAGGGCTGAGGGAGGAATATTATGAAAAACAGACTTGTAAAGAAGCTGCTTGCCGGCACATTGGTGCTGGTGATGGTGGCAAATATGACAGCGTGCGGTAAAACAGCCTCTGACAGTAAAGCTGCTGAGACAGACGAGAGTCAGGAGACAGAGGTGACGGAAGTGGATCAGGAGGAAATGCTCTCCAGAGCGATCACTGCCGCGGTAGGCTCGGGTTCCACGGATGGAATAGAAAAGGAAGAGACTGTTTATGTCTTCACGGACGCGAGCGGCAATACGCAGAATATAACTGTCAGCAACTGGCTGAAGAATGAGGACAGCCTGACGGCGGTCAATGACAATACGACTCTCTCGGATATTAAAAATGTAGAGGGAGATGCGACTTATGATGCGGAGGGAAGCAATCTTACCTGGACGTCGGAAGA
>CAMNDN010000129.1:0-3781 GCA_946535445.1 uncultured Lachnospiraceae bacterium | reverse complement strand
ACAGATCCAGAGACCTGACGACCCCGGAAACCGACAGATATACAAATCTGATAATCTGACATTTTGACAGCCGCAAAGTCCTTTCAGCCCATGGAATTGGCAGATATCCCGTCCAAAAAGTCTAACATTCTGACAGAATCAAGCACGAAAACCTATGATGAAATTATCAAATTCCTCGTCGGGAAACCAAATCCTGACGAGGATTTTCTTATCATACCTTCACAAAAAACGGTGCATACTTCGCCGCCAGGAAAATCGCCTCCGCCATACTGATCTCACTCACGATCCCCTTTCCCGCAATGTCAAATGCCGTCCCATGGTCCACCGATGTCCTCAAAATCGGCATCCCGTTGGTGATCGAAATCGTCCGGTCAAAATCAAGCGTCTTCGTCGCAATATGCCCCTGATCATGATACAGCGACAGAACGCTGTTATAGCGCCCGATTGCTGCCTGATGGAACACCGAGTCCGCACCGATCGGTCCGGCGACCGGATATCCCTCCGCCTTCAGCTCCTCGACCGCCGGAGTGATCTCATTGACCTCCTCCCAGCCGAACAGACCGTGCTCTCCGCAGTGCGGATTGAGACCGGCAATCGCCATGGTACCCTCGGTAACACCGAGACGCTTCAGTGCGGCAAGACTCTCCTTAACGCACGCCTTGATATTGTCCTTTGTAATGTCATCCAGCATATCACGCAGAGATTTGTGACGTGTCAGGAAGAACACGCGCAGACCGTTCGTCTCGAACATGGTCAGCGGATCCGGTGTCCCGGTCAACGCACCGAAAATCTCCGTATGACCGATGAACGGAACCTCCGCCGCATGCAGAGCTTCCTTATTGATCGGCGTCGTCGCAACGGCATCCGCCTCGCCGGCCATGGCAAGCTCGATGCTCTTTTTGATATAGTCAAATGCCGCCTTCCCGCACATCGCCTGCACCACACCGAAAGCAAACTGTGACTGGTCAATATTGTCAAGATCGATCAGATTCAGGATCCCCGGACGATAATCTCCGTCCGCAGGCTTCTCCACAATATTAACCGTAAGATCGGCACCGACGATACCGATGGCTTTCTCCATGACCTGCTTATCGCCGATCACGATCACATCCGCGGCATCATTGACTTTTTCCAGCGCACATGCCTTCGCTACGATTTCAGGACCTACACCCGCCGGGTCACCGATCGGTACTGCAATAAGTGGTTTTCTCTGTGTCATAATTCTGATTCCTTTCATCTTAAGTACTTCATCAGCTGCAATTTCGCGTTCCGTAAGCACTGACAAGAAACAGGCTGCCGCACCAGGCAGCGGCATCCCTGTGAACAGCAGGCATTTGCATAAGCATCTGCTATTCACAGGGACTCCTCGACCCGATGCGGCAGCCATTCCTATCTCAGCGGGCTTTCCATAAAGGCCCGCGCATATCTCACCTTACAGAACATGTACATTCTTCGGATCAAATGCCACATACGCCTGATCCCCTACCTCATACACCTTCTTATTCTTCGGATTGAAATCTGTGATCTTGACCATTGTATCCCCGACCATGACATGATAATTCTGATAACTTCCCATAAAGCAGCTCAGAATTACCCTGCACGGCAGCTGGCCCTTCTCAGCGATCACGGCCGACTCCGGACGGAGGACCAGTGTGCAGGAATCCCCGATACTGAATCCGCCGACATCCTTGACGTCGACCTTCATGCCGTTGATTTCGGCAACGCCGTCCGAACCTTTCTTGGTGATCAGCTTTCCGCGAAGGAAATTCGCCTCACCGATAAAGTCAGCGACAAATTCACTCTTCGGATGATAGTAAATCTCCTGCGGGGTGCCCATCTGCGCGACAACACCCTTCTCCATGATAATGATCTTATCGGAAATAGCCATAGCTTCACTCTGGTCATGCGTTACATAGACTGCCGTGATGCCGGCCTCCTGCTGGATCCGGCGGATCTCGGTACGCATCGTGACACGCAGCTTCGCGTCCAGGTTGGACAGCGGCTCGTCAAAAAGCAGAACGCCCGGCTCAAGGACCAGTGCGCGCGCCAGAGCGACACGCTGCTGCTGACCGCCGGAGAGCTGATTTGTCATACGAGCTTCCATACCTTCGAGACCTACCAGCCCGAGAATATGTGTGACTTTATTTCGAATCGTCTCCTTGTCCATCTTGCGGAGCTTGAGACCGTAAGCCACGTTATCGTAAATATTATAATGCGGAAGAAGCGCGTAACTCTGGAAGACCATCGCGGTATCGCGCTTATTCGGTGTGAGCGCGTTGATCGGCTCGCCGCCGAGATAAATCTCGCCTTCATCCGGACTCTCAAAGCCTGCGATCATGCGCAGGGTCGTCGTCTTTCCGCATCCGGACGGACCGAGGAGCGTAACAAAACTGCCCGGTTCGATTTCGAGGGATGTATCGTGGACCGCATAAAAATCCTTTTTGGTCTTCGGGTCCTTATAAATCTTGGAAATATGTTCAAGGCGTACGCCCTTTTTTTCTTTAGCCATAGCCCGTTAATCCTCCTTGTATGCCCGGCTCGTGCCGAAATACTTGATGACCAGATTCATTAAAAGAACCGCACTGTACGTGATCAAAATCAGAATGGTCGCAAATGCGCACGCGATTCCGTACGCCCCCTTCTCAGCGAACTCATTGATCTGGACCGTAATGAGCAGGAACTGAGGCGTAACGAGAAGAATGATCGCACTGATCGCGGTGATACTTCGTACAAATGCCGTGACAAGTCCGCTCAGGAAACTGTCCTTGATGAGAGGCAGCGTGACCGTCATAAATACAGTGAAGCTGTCCGCACCCATATCATAAGCAGATTCCTCGATGCTCTTGTCGATCTGGCGCAGTGCCGAAATACCGCTTCGGGTACCGGTCGGCAGACTTCGAACGATAAATACGATGACCAGGATCGCGCCTGTGCCGTAAAGTCCCTGCAGGAAACCGGTACGGAAAACACCTGCGGAGAAACCGCGGATATATCCGATACCGAGAACCGTACCGGGAACAGCCATGGCCAGCATGGATACCGCTTCAATGAATCCCTTGGCCTTGAAACTCCGCTTGACGACCAGATAGGAAATGATCATGGACAGCAGAGCCGTGATCGGGGCGGAGATAAAGGACAGGACGAAGGAATCCTTGAAAGCCTTCAATCCCTTGTACCTCGTGAAGACCTGAGAGAACCACTTGGTCGTGAGATGGAAATCATAGCCCCATGTCTTGAACAGCGCGCCGAACGGTACGCAGATATACATGAGAACAACGAACAAAGCCAGCAGCGAGCAGAGAATCGTAAGCGGAACCGTAACGCTCCGATCCTCGATGAGCATTCTCTGGCGGGATGCCTTTCCGGAAAGGGTGGCGGTACTCTTGGCCTCCAGATAATACTTCTGGACGATGAACATGATCAGCGTGATGCACAGAAGAACGACCGCCATCGCGGACGCGCCTTCCTTGTCATACGCACCTGTGATCTGCAGATAGATCGTGGTCGCCAGCGTGTCATAGGAACCACCGATGATCATCGGGTTCGCGAAATCGGCGATGGACTCGATGAATGTGACCAGGAATGCGTTGCCGAGACCAGGGAGGATCAGAGGCAGGGTGACCGTTGTGAAAACACCCCAGCGGGAAGCTCCCATATCGCGGGCCGCCTCCTCGAGGGACGGATCAATATTCTTCAGAAGACCTCTCATCATCATGTAGCAGACCGGGAAGAACGTCAGAGTCTGAACGATCGCAATGCCCCAGAATCCGTACACGTTATT
>CAMNDN010000128.1:0-3782 GCA_946535445.1 uncultured Lachnospiraceae bacterium | reverse complement strand
ATCCGCAGAAAGCATCTCCCTGCGGTCCTTCCGCGGGGCAGCCCGATCCGGCATGCCGCCAGTTACTTCCTGCTTCAACCACCGCCGGTTACTTCCTGCTTCGGCACACCGCCGGTCACTTCCTGCCCCGGTGCTTCAGCAGATATCCCTTCAGCGCCGTATACACTTCCTTCTCCGTCGGCGGACATCCTTTCACGCAGAAGTCGAACTTTGACGTGCAGTTCCCGACGCCGACCGCACCTCTCTTTCCGCGCCAGCCCTGGCCGATGCAGATCTTTCCGTCCGGCGTCGTCTTCTTCAGGAGAGACAGCAGTTCATCCAGCAGCCCCTCATCCTTCAGCTGCTGCAGGGCGGGGATCAGATACCCGTAACAGGCGCTGCAGGACTCGACTTCCTCCACGGCATCCTGAAGCGCGACGATTTTGCGGTCCTCGGGGAGATCGCTCGTCTCATCCTTGCCGATCGTGCGGATCACGGCATGGTCAAGGTCCATGCTTCCGGAACCGAGGGCCGCCGCCATGGGAACGTACGGGACGTCTTCCGGCTCGTAGTGGAGCAATTTGCATACAAATGTATCCACGAGGACCGGATCCCTCGCAGCCATGACACAGTTCCTGACCACCGGATTTCCGCCGTCCTCGAAATCGAGGTCACCGCAGATGTGATCGATGACGATAAAGTCCTGATGAATGCCGGTCGACAGATGGGCAATCGGCTTATGCAGCCCCATGGAATGAAAATGCCTCTTCTCCGAGTTCGGGATGAGACCCTTCATATTTTTGAGAGCGCAGGTGACGTGCGTCTGACAGTGTCCTTTCAGGACAGGAACATTGATCAGGAAATCGATATCTTTCACGCAGTCGCAGATCTTCAGCTTCATACCGGCACAGTTCACGGTGTGGGACGTGTCTTTCTGTGTGTCTATGAGGGGTACTCCGTATCTGTCTGAAAGCTCATAATAGCCGCATATTTTAAAACATTCCGGCGTTCTGTCCCCGACCCAGGATCCTTCGGCGATGACGATATTGCGGAAATGGTGCATTTGCAGATATTCGATTATGCCGGCCAGGACTTCGGTGTGGGTGGTCGCCCCGAAGGAGGGCTCGGACGCGGAGACCAGATTGGGCTTAAGTCCGATCCGGGTCTTTGTGGACGGAATCATAGAAGCCAGATCGGCTTCTTCAAGAAGGCGGATGGTGTTGGCTTTGAAATCGGTCCCGTAGATGCGGATAATTTCGTTCGTATTCAGCATGAACTCTTCCTTTCTTCAAATGATAAGCAACCGCCACTTTTGAGGGATCAGATCAAAGCGGCGGTTGTTTTTCTCTAAGATACCATATTTAATTGTCCCGGGCAACCACGTTCGGCGGTGCCGCGGGGTATCTTACTCAGGATGTCAGCTAACGAATTACATAAGCTTTCTGAACATATCCTTGAACTCGTCGATAGAAGCTCTTCTCGGGTTGCCCGGCTCGCAGGCGTCAGCAGCTGCGGACTGTGCAAGGAAGTCGAGATCTTCTTCTTTCAGCTTCTCAAGCTTGGTCGGGATACCTACATCGATGGACAGCTGGCGGACAGCGTCGATAGCAGCCTTGCGGTATGCAGCCTGATCCATGCCTGTTGTATCTACGCCGAGAGCCTCAGCGATGTTCTTGAATTTCTCGCCTGTGTACTCTGCGTTGAACTCCATAACGATCGGGAGCATCATTGCACATGCAACACCGTGCGGTGTGTCATAGACAGCACCCAGTGTATGAGCCATGGAATGAGCAATGCCGAGACCGACATTTGAATAAGCCATAGCTGTTACATACTGAGCCAGAGCCATGCCTTCGCGGCCGTCCGGATCATTTGCAACTGCCTTGCGGAGGTTCTTGCCGATCAGCTTGATCGATTCAAGATTGAGAACGTCGGAGAGCTCCCATGCAGCGGCTGTTGTGTAGCCTTCGATTGCATGCGTCAGAGCGTCCATACCTGTGGAAGCTGTAAGGCCCTTCGGCATGGAGGACATCATATCCGGGTCAACAACAGCGATATCCGGGATGTCGTTAGGGTCTACGCAGACGAACTTTCTCTTCTTCTCTACGTCTGTTACAACGTAGTTGATCGTGGACTCAGCACCTGTGCCGCCTGTTGTCGGAACAGCGATCGTGAAGACTGTTCTCTTCTGTGTCGGAGCAACGCCCTCGAGGGAACGAACGTCCGCAAATTCCGGGTTGTTGATGATGATGCCGATGCCCTTGCCGGTATCCATGGAGGAGCCGCCGCCGATGGTGATCATCATGTCAGCGCCGGATTCTTTGAAAGCTTCAACACCGTGCTGAATGTTCTCGATCGTCGGGTTCGGCTTGATGTCGCTGTACAGTGTGTACGGAATGTCATTCTCTTCGAGAAGATTGGTGACATTGGCTGTAACACCGAACTTAACAAGATCCGGATCGGAAGCTACGAAAGCTTTCTTGAAGCCTCTTGACTTGATGAGACCCGGGATCTCCTTGATCGCGCCATGTCCATGATAAGAAATTCCGTTAAGGACAAAACGATTAACTGCCATAATTTGTGTACCTCCTGGTTGATTATGTTGAAAAAGGCTGCATTACGTCAGAGAGTGCCTCTGCGCGGTGCGTTGGTTCCTTTGACGTTCCGAATATATTTTACTTGTTATAAATGTATAAGAAAAGGACGAAATCGAAATATCTTTATAAAAAATGTGCAAGAAAAGTCCCTCTAGTATCTCAGCTTAAGCTGCGACAGCTTCACCGGCACCTCATACCCCATCGAGCGCAGGTAATACTCCATCCCCCGTCTGGCCAGATCCGTGTGATTCTTGGGCGCCACCGTTACGCTCCGAAGCGGAAGTTTCCGGTCGACCGAACAGTTCACTATAATATAAGGAAGAAGAAAACCGTTCTGCTCCCTGAAGTGCACCGGGTTCTTCGGATCCCGGAAAACGAAGCGATACTCCCTTTCCGACGAAAATTCCGGCTGCTTGAAGAACAGAGAGTAGAGCGCCAGCGTCTTCTGCAGCGTGAACTTGTACTCCTCAAAAGGCTTTGAACGTCCCATGGCGAGCGAATCCATGATGCCGCTGAGGGAGTACCTCATCTCCCTTGGAATCCCATCCGTGATCAGCTGCCTCAGGATCTCCTTCTGCTGTTCCCTGTCATAGATCACGTACCCGTCACAGAAAATCTCCGTCGCAGTCATGATCCGGTCCCTCATCGCCAGCCCGTCGAATTCCAGATTGTAACCGGTCCGATCCCCGAACTCCGCCCATAGTGTCAGACTGTCGGGCTTGGTGCTGAAAGAGAGCAGATAATATTCATACTTATGGAATTCCTCGATATTTTCCAGCACCAGATGTCTCAGCGTACCGGCCCACAGAGGCCGGTCCATCTCATTAACGACCTCGCAGACAACACTCAGAATGTACTGCATTTCATTCACGTCATTCAGGAACTGTGTGTTGGTCGCGAAAAAACTGTGCCCGCGAAGAATTTCCTGGGCACTCTGACACTTTGTGTAGTGATAGAGCTGGGTCCTTGAATCCAGCTCGTTCAGGCTTAAAAATCGTCGTAACATGCCATTTCCTCATTGATATATAATGAACAAATGCAGCCCCCGGCCGCTCCGGTACTGATCTTTTACCAACAGTATATACCATAGATGACCGGATGTGAATCGGCATGCATGCCTGAAATTGTCGAAATACCCCTGGTGCAGACAAGGTGTGGAAAATGACAAAACAGTGTTTTATAAAGCGAATAAATTCACAGCATTTT
>CAMNDN010000127.1:0-3801 GCA_946535445.1 uncultured Lachnospiraceae bacterium | reverse complement strand
CCCGCATCCACAGTTGCGGGAGCTTCGAAGGTGTAAGCGTATACTTTCCTGCCGCTGTCGCCGAGTCTTTTGGCGATGAGGTTGGTAAGAGCGCCTCCGCGGCTCTGGCCCATGACCCAGAAGACAGTATCACTGTCTCCGAGAGCCTCGATGTCTCCTATGACTTTATCAGCAGCCCGGGCGAACGCGAAATGTTCACCCGCCGTCTCGTCTTCGCCGTTAACCATGAAATTCTGTCTCCAGCCCTGCTCTTTCACAGTACTGTCTTCCGAATAACTCTGGATCACAACAGCGATCAGGGTGGTTCCGGTTCCGTCAGCGAGGGTCTTCCTGCCATGCGTATAATTGCAGGCTTCCGGATCCGTCTCCGCGGCGCTGTTAAAGGCTATATCCGTAAATCCCAGGCCTTCAAGAAAGCCTGTGCCGTCGGCGCCGGGATCCTTCGTGTATGCCGCGGTCAGCTGCATCGACACAAGCGCAAGGCTGTCATTTCTGACAGCCGCATCCTGCTGAAACCAGCTGTCTGAGAAATAATAGCTGTCCTTAAGTTCGCTGCTCTCCTTGTTGAACGTTGATTGCTCCGTACATTCACCGAAGTAATCAGCATCGCTGCTCGCAGCCCATACGGCGCTGTTAAAGCATCCGACCGTCATTACGAAGGTCATGGCTAATGCCAGTATGCCCATTACAGCCGGGTTGCGTCTTGTTTTTTTCTCCCTTTGACATACTTTTGATCTCATAGAATTACCTCACTTATTCCGACAGCCTGATATACTGATTTGATTATACCATACTTTTACATCCGCCTAAAGACCTTTTAAGTACGAAGCAGCCGACCATATTGAAAAAGCCTTGAAACTCTACGGTCTCAAGGCTTTTCTCCAAAACTTGATTACAAATAACGATCGTGTTACTGCCTGACGTATGTTATTTCATCTCCTCCGGCAGTATCCTTCAGTACGATAGTCTGCTCATCCTCGAAAGTGACTTCAAAGTCAAACACGTCGTCTTCTGTGAATGTTTCATTGTTCACATATGTAATGAAAAGATGATCATCCTTATATTCATATTTCAGTTCATATGTGACTTCCTGTCCTCCGACGTTGATGTAATTTGTGCCGGTCCCATCCTCATTGAATACGTAGGAAGCGCTGATATCATACTCTGTATCCTCGTAATTCCAGGTCCCTGCAATCGAATTATCTGCTGAAGCTCCGCCGCCGCTTCCGCCGCATGCGCTCATCATCACACATACCATAATAACTGCCATGATGACAGCTAACCATTTTCTGTTCGTCTTCAAATTCCTTATCTTCATTATTTCCTGATCATTGCTGAAATTCTCATTAAGAATTCCGAACATTTAAATTATATACAATCTGTGACCGGATGTCAAAAAGTATCAGCTTATAAGATCCTCGAGCGCTTTCTTTGCTCTCATGACCGGATGGTCGTCAGGCAGCTGCCCGGCACCGGCCATTTCGTTTACGATCTTTTGTTTCTCATTGGCCATATCTTTGATAAGCGAGTCCAGCGCGTCCCCGGGATCGCTTCCCATAGTCTCCATACCGGTATACAGTATCTGCGGTACAAAACCAAGCGTGGCGGATGTATAGTATGCTCCGCAGAATCTGTTTGCATTGTCGATCGTCGTCGCGTCGAATATCGGAGTATTGATGGAATTCGTCAGATAAACCAGCACCAGATCGTTCTCATAGTCGATCATGGTGAGTGTCCCTGTCCATCCCTGGTGCCCGGTCGTGCTCTCTCCCGACTGTGATCCGAAGTACCATGTCCTCCTGTCGTTGCCCTTTCGCCACCAGCCTATGCCGTAGCTTGGGATGCCGTCAACCTGAGGCGCGATGAAAGTGTCTCTTATGTCTTTGGAAAAGAATCTGTTCTCGCCATACCCTCCGGTCAGCATCACAGACGCGAGCTTTGCCAGATCGGAAGCGCTTGCGAAAAGGCCGGCGTGGCCGGATACGCCTTCCATGGTATAGTAGCATTCTTCATCATGGACTTCACCCTGTATGGTCTCCGTCCTTACTCCCGGGAAATCGATAAGACCGTCCCTGGTGTTTCCGTTCAGTTCAGTCGCTGCGCAGTCTTCCTTTGAAAACCCGTTCTCGAGAGGGCAATATGTGATGTGTTCAAGCCCCATGGGCTTCCAGAATGTCTCGGACAGGAAAGTATCCAGATCCGTTCCGGTCTTTTTTTCAACGATAAGCCCAAGGAGCATATAATCGATATCTGAATACCGTGTATCCGTCCCGGGCTCGAACATCAGTGGAGTTCTGAATATGCCTTCCGTAAGTGTTTTTTGCCTGTTCGCGTCTGCCACAAAGAGAAGATTATCCACATCTTCGCTCAGACACTGGTTCACCGTATCGAACTTTTGGTTATGATAGTGACCGCTGTCCGGAAAACCCGCCTGATGCATCATCAGGTTTTTTACAGTTATTTCAGACTTCCATTTTTTTATAGTATCGAAGCCGGGGTATTCATCCTCAAATGCTGCAAACTGTATCTCGATAGTATTGTCAACGAACTCAGGCCCCAGGATATCGGCGACCTTCTCTTCCAGATCCAGTTCTCCCCTGTCCGCCAGATACTGGACCGCATAGGCTCCGGCGTACATCTTGGTGTTTGAAGCCAGGTCGTACATCGTATCGTTGGTAACAGGCATGCCTTCTTCGAGCCTCGTTCCGTCAGGCGCATAGGAGTTTAGCGTTCCCCAGGCGTTCTGATACACAAGTTTGCCGTCCTTTACAATGGCCAGCTGGGCGCTGGTGAAACCATTGTCTATGTCCGACTGTATGATCCGGCTTATCATTTCAAGAGGCTTCTCAGAGATCCCCACATCCTTAAGAGTGCCGTCGATCACCGTGGGATAAGGGATACTGACGGTCACGGCAGATTCCAGATCGGCAGGGACTATATTCGTCACCTGAACGGTGTTTTTTCCGTTTACGGCAATTCCTGAGAAATCCACTTCATATTTGCCCGGCTTCATCTCAGAAGTATCTGCCTTCACATTGTTTATGAAAAGGTCGAAACTCTCAACGTTCTCATCGATCTCGATATACATTCTGCCCTGATCTTCATATCCGTCAAAACTGTACATGCTGTTCATCGCCAGAGTATCGTCCACGTATCCTTTCCTGTCGGGAAACACAGGCTGCCCCTGCCAGCCTCCCTCTTCGATCGAATCCAGCGGCTCAACGGAAATATTGTCAACAGCTTCGCTTCCGCAGCCTGCCAGGACCGTCAGAGCCATGCAGAGCATGACTGCCGCGATAATGAACGAATACTTCCTTATTTTATTCATAAAACATTCCTTCCTGTTTTTAATTATTTGTGCCGCGTATTTTATCAAAAGCCGCCTTAAGCACCACGAGCACGGCCAGCGCGCTGAAGGCTACGGCGAATCTTTTGATTATCCTGATCATGGCAGCCTGACGCTCTTCCTCTTCAGTGGGAGGATCCTTTCTCACAAAGGTAACGCTGTCAATGGTCTTCCTGAAATCCGCCTTCTGTACCTCTGACAAAGCCTTCCCGGAGGTAGGCGCGGCGAAGTAATAAAGCGACTTTCCAACGCCTGTCACGTAATAGTGGATGTATTCGTCGGTCTTCTCGCTGTAGGAATCGATCACCAAATACTTATTGCCGTTGTTATATATCTCGTATGTGACACCTTCCGTGTCAACGTCCGTAGAGTCGCTCTCAACAAGAGACGCTACCGTAATTGTAACATATGATTTAACAGATGGAAAGAATAATTATCGCCAGCATGCCTTAAAC
>CAMNDN010000126.1:0-3844 GCA_946535445.1 uncultured Lachnospiraceae bacterium | reverse complement strand
TATTCTTCCTCGCCCGGTCCCTTCTCTTTGTTCTCCTTGATGATCCGGAGAATATCCCACAGGGCAAGTAATGCGATAAAGATCGCGGAGCCTCTGGTAAAGGGTTTAAGCCTGACCTGACAATGCATATTGCTGAGCAGGCATATGTGTACAAGTACTCCCGGCGTCATAAATGTGACCACAGAAAGCACAAGTGCCGCGGTATCGCAAATCAGTTTGATCGCTTTGCTTTTTACAAAGGCTGCGATCGCAAACAGAACCGCAAGTCCTATCCCGCACATAGCGACGCGGATCTGCGCATTATGGCAAATCATCAAAGTCCCGTCTTCTTTGGGCCCGCACGCCGAAAACACCGTCATGGATCCAACAGTAAGCAGCAGGCCGGCAGCTGACGAAATCAGCGAGATCACTCTGCCTTTTTCAATCATCTTTCTTCTCCCTATTGACTGATGTTGGCCCGCGTGTTCGAAACGATTAGTTAAACTGCTAACATCGCTTTATGTATAATAATACCTAAACTATACATAAATTGAAATATAATAATTTGAAAATAAACCTAAACAATATGCATGAAGCACCCTTACGGTTTATCGGCAAATTTATATCCTGCCCCCCAGACGGTAAGTATATATTCCGGCTTTTGGGGATTCTCCTCGATCTTCTCCCGGATTCTCCCTATATGAACCATAACTGTCGCGGTATCCCCTGTCGGATCCTGTCCCCAGATCCGCTCAAGCAGCGCTTCCCTGGAGAACACCATCCCCTGATGGGAGGCCAGGAAATACAAAAGCTCATACTCCCGGTTCTTGAGATTCACCTCTTCTCCCCTTACAGTGACTTTGCGATAAGGCACGGAGATCACAAGGTCCCTGTACCGGATCTCCTGCTTCTCTGTGCCGGATTCGCCCAGAAGAATTTCGTGAATTCGGATATGCGCTTTGGCTCTGGCGACCAGTTCCATAGGATTAAAGGGCTTCATGATATAATCGTCTGCGCCAAGTCCCAGTCCCCGGATCATATCCACATCCTCTGTCTTGGCCGTGACCATGATAATAGGAACATTCTGCTTCCGCCTGATCCTGCGGCAGATCTCAAATCCGCTCATTCCCGGAAGCATGATGTCGAGAAGCAGCAGGTCATAGTCTCCGCTTTCCGCTTTTTTATACCCTTCGTCTCCATCTCCGCACAGTTCCACCTCGTAGTCAGACGCCTCCAGATAATCTCTCTCAAGCTCCGCTGCAAGAATGTCATCTTCAACGATCAGTACCTTCTTCATGCCTGCTCTCCCTCTTTTTCCGACGGCAGTGTCATCATAATGCACAGCCCTTCTTCAGATGACGCGCTGACCTGCCCGTCATGTCCTTCTATGATCCGCTTGACAATAGTCAGCCCAAGCCCGCTGCCTTTTTCGGGTGTCGTCCTCGCTTTATCCTCTTTGTAGAACGGTTCAAAGAGTCGGTCCAGGTGTCTTTGGCCGACTCCCGGTCCGTCATCGGTAAACCGGATCTCCACATTTTCTGTGTTTTGCCGGACTTCGATGTCTACTTTAGAGCAATCCGCAGTCCTGTAACGCACCGTGTTCTCCAAAAGATTCATGAATACTCTCTGCATCTCCCGGATGTCCAGTTCTACCTCAGCTTCCGGCGCGTCCGTCCTGTATCGTACATCCACTTTCCTGTCGACCAGCCAGGCTTTCTTTTCCGAGAGGAACTGTTTGATGTACTCATCCAGATTTACTCTTTCAAGATGCAGAAAACTGCTTCCGGTGTCCATCTTGACGAGAAGCGACAGGCTTCCGGTCAGCCTCTCCAGGTCATCCGCCCGTGTCAAAATAGCGTCGCAATACCTCGTTCTCTTCTCAGGCGTATTCGCGATCCCGTCCTTGATCCCCATCGCGTAACCTTTTATAGATGTCAGCGGAGAACGCAGATCGTGCGTGATCCCCCGAAGCCGGTCTCTCTGCTGTTGTTCATACCGCTGCTGCTTCTCCCGCGCTTCCTTAAGCTGTCTGCGCATTTGATCAAATTCTTCGAATACCTCCCCGTATTCATCGCTCTCATTATAAGTGACCGGATAATCCAGATTGCCTTCTGCTACCATGGCGGCGCCTTTTTTCAGTCTCCGCAGCCGTCCAAAGACCATTTTTGAGATCTGCCGGGAATAGACAGCCGATACAACCGCGATGCATACCAATGTGATCAGAAAAAAACTGATGCCGATTCCCCGGGGCACCATATACAGCGGAGTCACGGAGCGCTGTACGCCTTTGTCCACCCGGTCCTCATCATAAACGGCCGTCACATACCATGTTTTCCCGCCAAAGTCGATACCGTCACGAACAACGATGCTTTTCCTGGTCATATAGGCGGCTTTCGCCGGAACATTACCGATCAATGTCAGCATTTTCTGATCCGCTTCATCCATATTGGAAAAAGAAACTATGTAAGGGGATTCCACCCGGATATGATATCCAAGGTTCTCCAGCTCCTCTATCCTCTGGGATTCCGGCAGCAGCAGAAGCTCCGTCTCCTCTTCGCCTTCGGGCAGGACGATCTCCCAATTCATGTCGAAAATCTCTGACTCGTAGGTGTAGAGAATATTCATTATTTTGGTCAATTTGTTGACGCCTCCTGAAGATTCCCGGATCTCATTCGGAAGCGTCTCGCTGTGAAAATGTACATACGCCACACAGATTATGCAGATCATCAGGGCAGTTATCGTAGTGGCCACTATATTACTGATCATTATCTTTTTTTGTATCGTCATTTTTTCTCCATTATATTGTTTGTTTGTTCTAGTAATACCATACCCTATTCTCAGACGAATCTAAAGATATTTTATCTGTGAAACATTCTTGCTATTACTGCACGCTGAACTTGATCCATCAAAAAAGGGGGCGGAGTTTTGCTACGATCATTGTAAATACAGGGAATGATAAGATGGTCGAAAAGGAGAGCCTGAACCGGCTCAGAAACGGATTTGTCGACGGGATGATCGTTGCCGGCACCGGCCAGAACACCCGGATCATCCGCGACATCGCTGTTGAAATGCCGGTCGTTCAGGTGATCCGGCGGTATGACCTTAAGATGAGCAGCGTAGTTGTCGATTATACAGATATCGGGTATCAGTCCGTCAAGTTCCTTTACAAGCAGGGATGTCGGAAGATCGGCCTGATCAACGGCTCTGAGAAGATCCCGCCCTACGCGGACCGTTATCGAGGCTACAAACAGGCTATCAGGGAACTTTCTCTTCCCGAGATCACTGCTGAACGCGAATCCAAGCTCCGCGGAATGAAGTATGGCTACGACTGTGCAGTGAAACTGATTGATGAAAATATGGAGCTGGACGCAATCCTCGCTGCCACAGACGCGCAGGGAATGGGTGCGATCGGGCTCTCAAGGATAATGGACTGCACACGCCGCAGGACATCAGGGTCCTGAGCATGACAGGCCATCGTGTCGGCGACATGCTCGAAACTTCCCTTACTTCTATGGAGCTGCCGGGCTTTGAGATCGGCCAGAAAGCTGCTGCAATGGTCATCGACTCTATAGAAGCCGACGACAAGCATAAACCCGCCGTGCAGCATCTGACCTTCTCAGCTACTCTGGCTGAAAGGGAAAGTACGGAGTGATAGCATATCCGATTTTTTTCTATCCTAATTCATTCACTATAACTCGCGCAAAAAAACCGGGAACAGTATCAACACTGTTCCCGGTCTATTATTACGCGCGTCCGCGAGGTGACTCGAACACCCGACCTACCGCTTAGGAGTAGATCGTTCAATCAAAAAATAGGTAATTGCGAAACTCGCTCCACGAGTTCGTAAACCTGAACAAAGTAAGAC
>CAMNDN010000125.1:0-4010 GCA_946535445.1 uncultured Lachnospiraceae bacterium | reverse complement strand
CGAGGACAGCGGAGATTTCGGCGGCGGTCAACAGGTGCAGGTGGACGAAGATGGAAGGCTGTAAGAAAACTTGAACCGATACAGGCAGTCCACTGCCTCTAAATCGCGGAGATGTAGGTGAGGGTCAGGGAACCTGCCTGTGTCAGGAGCAAGTAGCGAAGCAGATTGTGAGTGTCTACGTTACTTAGCTATGTGCTTCAGGCTTCGGAATAATTGCCGAGAAAAACGAATTCGGGGCACTCGTTCCTCAGCTCATCGAGCATGACCCGGACCTCGGGGACGGCGCACGACGCATCTGCGTCGATGTAGAAACGGAATTCGAAATTCCTGCCCACGATCGGGCTGCTCTCGAGCTTTGTTATGTTGATGTCCCTTTTCGCGAACTTTCCGATGATCTTGTAGAGCGACCCCGGTTCGTGGGGGACGGAGAGTATCATAGATATACGGTTCGATCCCGGATAGATTTTCGGTTCCTTTGATATGCAGACGAACCTTGTATAGTTGTTGTCGCTGTCGGATACCCGGGTCGACAGGGCAGAAAGTCCGTAGATCTCCGCGGCTTCCGGGGAGGCGATGGCAGCGGCTCCTTTGTCTTCCGTTTCACTGACATACCTGGCTGCCATGGCTGTATTGAGCACAGGGATGATTGCAGCCTGATCTTCCATCTTCTTCAGAAAATGCGAGCACTGGCCGAGAGCCTGCTCATGAGATCTTATGCTGGTCACGTCCGCAAGATTTGTTCCGGGCTTTACCAGGAGCTGATGACGGATGAGTATTCTCTCCGCCCGGATGATATACACGCCGGCATTTTTGAGGAGCTGATATGTCGCGCGGACCGATCCGTAGGAATTATTCTCAATAGGAAGAATTCCGTAATCGACCATGCCGCTTTTCACTGCCTCGATTACTCCGGAGAAGGTCTTGAAGAACATCGGCATCGATTTTGCGAACATACGGTTCGCGGCCTGCTGCGAATAGGCTCCTTTTACACCCTGGCAGGCAACTCGTCCCTCATTGGGAAACGTCTCCGTACTGTCGAGCAGTTCCATGTTGATTCCTGCAACTCTTATAATATCGCTCATTTTTTCCATTCCTTTCACTTTCGAATTATAACGGGACCTTATCATTGTTTTATCGATCAGACTCAGAGACACAGCCGCCGCGCACAATTTTGTGTATTGCTTTAAGTTCCGGTACTGCCTGTGCAAATCTTTCCGGAGTCAGCGACTGCGGTCCGTCACATTTTGCGTGCTGCGGATCGTTGTGGACTTCTATGAGGACACCGTCGGCACCTGCGGCTATACCTGCATTTGCAAGAGCCGGGACCCACTGATATCTGCCACAGGCATGAGACGGATCTATAATGATGGGCAGATGCGTGAGCTGGCGAAGGACCGGTACACATGAAACATCAAGAGTGTTTCTTGTGTACGTTTCGAATGTTCGAATCCCCCGCTCGCACAGAATAACGTTGCCGTTCCCTCCGGCCAGGATATACTCGGCACTCATGAGCCACTCCTCATATGTTGAGGAAAGCCCTCTTTTTAAGAGGACAGGTTTTTCCTGCTTTCCCAGTGCTTTTAAGAGAGAAAAATTCTGCATATTTCTGGCACCGACCTGAAGAATATCAATGTCGGCGAAGAGGGGAAGCTGCGACGCGTCCATGATCTCGGAGACGACCGGGAGCCCGGTGGCCTCTTTGGCCGCCAGAAGGATGCGGATCCCCTCGATTCCGAGTCCCTGGAAAGAGTAAGGGGATGAGCGCGGCTTGAACGCGCCGCCTCTGAGAATCGTCGCTCCGCCCTCTTTCACAGCTTCAGCGATTCCCACCATCTGCTCCTCAGATTCGACAGAGCAGGGACCTGCGATAATCGTCAGAGCGCCACCGCCGATTCGGACATCTCCGACATCGATGACGGTATCATCCGGGTGGAACTTGCGATTGACATTTTTAAAAGGTTCCTGCACACGCTTGACGTCCTCCACGATATCGAGTGCGGAAATCAGGTCAATATCGACCCGACTCGTGTCACCGACGAGTCCGAGGATCGTCTTTCCCGTTCCGACTGTCGGGTGCACTTTGATGCCCATGCCGGACAGCCAGTATTCCAGGTTATCGAGCTGGTCTTTGTCCGGATTATTCTTTAGGATGATGATCATTTCTGCTTCCTCCGTTTTTATTAGAATAAAAAAGCACCGCAGCCCTGTCGGCTGCGGTGCGGATTTACATACCGGGTGGAACGATGCCGGATTACACACTCTTTTCAGCCAACGCGAAAAATGCCTTACCGAAAAAGGTAAAGCCCGCAAAGCTGAAAAAGAAATTCATTGATGAGGTATGTGACATTGTTCCGATTCCTTTAATCTTTATATGCACTTTACCTTAACAAAGTGCTGTGGCGTTGTCAAGTGCTTTATTCCGCTGAAGCAAAGTATCAAAAAGAAAAGTGATATAGTGAATCTCTGATGCATCTTGCATTCCTTTTTCAAAGGGAATAGAATTAAGACAACAGTTAGAATTATCTAACCGTTTTTACGCCAACAGGGAGGAAGCAAGATGTTCCGGGAGCAGGTGGCTTTCGGGGCTTTACAGGGAAGCAGAAGTCACCATGGTGGAAGGAATCGGGTGCTTTATCTGCAGGAAATAACAGCTTGGAGGTCAGATGACCTCTGAGGTGAAAAGACTTTCACGGTCATAGGAGGCATAACAATGCAATTTGATGAAATGGGAAACAGATCCGGAAAAACACTGATGCTGCTTCCGGGAACGGCTTGTGATTATCAGACGAACTTTGGGGCAGTCCTGGAGCGCCTTGGGGAGAAATATCACCTGATCTGTGTTAATTACGACGGATTCGATGGCAGTGACCTGATCTTCCCCGATATGCTCACAGTCACCGGGAAGATAGAAAAGTATATCAAGGACAACTATGACGGGAAAATTGACGGCGCGATCGGCTCGTCCTTAGGGAGCAGTTTTGTGGGACAGCTGATTCAACGGGAAAATGTGCACATGGATCATGGCATTTTCGGAAGCCCTGACCTCGATCAGAGTGGAAAACTAAGTGCGTGGTTGCAGTCAAAGCTGGTCGTTCCGCTTCTGACCGGTTTTACAAAGAATGAAAAGAAGAAGGCAAGAACCAGAGAGAAGCTCAAAAGCTTTTTCGAAATGAACGATGAGACGGCCGATCGGTTCATGGCTTGTTTTTCCAAATTCAAACCGGAATCCATCAGGAACGAATACTATACAGATCTGCTTACGCACCTGAATGATGACATTCATGTAGAAGGCACAAAGGTGCATTTCATCTATGCGAACAAGATGGGCGAAAAGTACCTGAGGCGATATAAGAAGTACTTCAGGGATCCGGATATCCGGGAGTTTGATATGCAGCACGAACAGTGGCTTTTCGGAGGTGAACAGTATACTGTTCCTGTGCTGAAGGCAATTAATGAGTTCATGGGTTAGATCAGCAGACAAGGGAAGAAACGTACATGAAGAAGCAAGTATTCAGAGTAAATTCCGATGGATTTAACGGAGTATGGTATCCGGCTCCCGTAAAGAGCAGCAGAGGGTTTATCATCATGCTCGGTGACAGCTCGGAGGACCGCATGGCCAGGACCGGCGCGAAATGGTTACACGAACAGGGCATTCATGTGATGGCAATGAGCGCCGATAAAAAGGATTACGGTCATCATAATTATCCGCTGGAGAGGTTTGGTAAAGCAATTTCGTATATGAAGGCTAAAGGTTGTGAAAAGATCGGCGTTATAGGCGCTTCCACCACCGGGATGATGGCGCTGCTTGCGGCGTCCTGTTACCCGGAGCTGTCGCTGACGATTGCGATCTCGCCTCCGGACTTCGTGATGGAAGGCTTCTATCAGGACGGAAAGGACGGCATGCGTGAGCGGCCCGGAGACAATGAATCCACCGTGACCTGGCATGGCAAGCCATTGCCTTATCTGCCTTACGCCTATCGCCATCCGGAATACTGGAAAAAGATTCAGGA
>CAMNDN010000124.1:0-4040 GCA_946535445.1 uncultured Lachnospiraceae bacterium | reverse complement strand
CCGACGATGCATATTTATGAGAAGACCGTGCGGAGACTTCGTGTGGGAGATTTCCGCTTCTGATCTTCACTTCACACGCATGATATACGTCGTCTCCCCGTCCGAGTAAGCCACCTTCCCGATCTTCTGCAGCATCTCGTCGTTCAGGTCCGGATACTTCTGCCTCTCCAGCTGTCCGATGTAAATGTAACTGATATCATACTTCCGGATCAGCTGCCGCACCGTCTCCTCATCCGTCGATGTATAGATGGTCTGAGCGTCCGCCGCCCTCACATTCATCGCGTCCGTATCGTTCCTCCAGAGCCACTCATGCACGTACCAGCCGAGTATGGTCGGCAGGCCGGTGGCCACGGATACGCGCTGATAATCCGAATAGCTGTCGCCCGGAGCCTCCAGCACGACAGGGCTTCCCGAGACCTTATTATTGAGCCAGCAGATCGCCCCATAGTCCGAGGTGAAGGATTCATCCACAAAGACGGAGGCGTCGGTGCTGACGCGGTCCCTCGGATCAAATACATTTCCGAACCATGAATTCACGCTCTTGAATGTATACCCCGCCGTGAACACGACCAGGACCAGGGCCGTCAGGGCGAAGATCCTTCCGGCCTTCTTACCGACCAGATAACACCTTTCGATCGAATAGCCCATCACCATCCCGAACAGGATGAAGGCCTGATAGGTCAGCTTGAACATGGTATTGGCGCGATAATGCTCACCGGAATAGATATCTTTCACGTAGATCACTTCCGGCATCAGTATAAGACCCAGCGCACACAGACCCAAAAGAATCACGACCAGATCCGGCATGCGCAGGTCAAGAAATACGCGCGTCCTGCTCTTCTTTGCGTGCTCACCGCGGCGGTTCATCTTCCGCTTCCACCTGAGCTGCTCTAAAATGATCATCACGATCAGTCCGCCGAGGATCAGCATCGGGAGTCCCCACAGGATCAGGAACTGGTATAAGACCGTGTGGGAATGTACAAGCCCGATCTCCGATGATATCTGGTCGAAGCTCACCGTGAACGGCAGGCAGGCGATATATCCTATGGTAAATGCCTCCGCCGCCTGTCCGCCCATCACGACCAGGAAGCGCACAATATCTCCCTCATATCTCCAGAGATTCATGAAGAAAACGATGGAACCGCAGACAACAAAATAAATCGGGAAATCCCAGAAATTTGTAAATCTGAAGATTCCTGTGAAAAAGCCGATCAGGATGATCTCCGGCTGAGCTAGGATCTCGATCAGCAGCGATTTGGTTGTGATTGGACCTTTCTTCTTATCCTCTGCATTTGTCTCGGCAAGAATTCTCTGGGCAAATGCATACGCGATCGCCGTGACTGTCACGACGAACAGAATATCCAGATAGTGGGCATGCAGGTCTCCAAGCACCGACGAATAGGCCGGATACTCGTGGATCGTCTTGTCCGGCAGATCCGGATCATACCCGATATAACGCGTCGAATCCGGGAACCAGTAATTGTATTCCGATCCCCTGATCGAAGCCACCAGCGGCTTGATGAGACCGTAGATCACGTAGTGGAAATTTCCGCAGAATGCGACCGCCCAGCCCGCAATCGTTGCGGACACCCACGGCGCCTCCTTGCCTTTTGATCCGAAACGGTCACGCATAAGCTGCCAGACCAGTGAGAACGGAGCGCAGAAGGAAAACGTTACGACGAGCGCGCGCATGACGTTATAGCCGACGCCCGAATCGATCCCCGCCAGTTTGATCAGCCAGGCTGTCACGTACTGACCGCCATAATAATAGTTGATCGTCTCGCCGGAATACCACATGTCCTGGAACGGGAGCCAGAGAGCGCGCATCATGGCCGTTATGAAACCATAGTCCATGAATTTTTCGGTTCCGTAGGCTTCCGGTTTGAATCCGATGATCCACACCCAGAGCAGATAAATGAAAAGGAACAGGCCTTCCTCAATCAGTACCAGTCTCAGATTGATGTCTTTAAAGATCGGCTGCATCTTCAGCCGGAAAAAGGCTGCGAAATTGAGAACGATCAGGATGACCGTCACAAGGAAAATATATTTCTGAACAAATTTCAGCAAATGCATGCTGTTCAGCCAGAAAAACACCATCGAGGAGATCAGGATAGCGATCGATTTGGAGAAGATCCAGCCGCGATCCTCAAATCTTCTGAAAATGAATCCCGAAAGCGGCATAAAACCGAGTCCGAGAAATAATACATATAACCACCAAATTAATATACTCACGTGTCTTCCTCCGGGAAAACTTCTTTCTTATTTTTATTGTATCCTTAAAACAATTGTCACTTCAGTATACCTGTTTTGAATAAGAGTGGCAAGAGTTACAAATTTTTGAGATTGAATCTCAGTTAGCATTGGCTATTTATAAAAGATGTGCTATCTTGTAATCAGACTTTAACACACCGGTCTTTCTTATTTTATGATATTAAGACAGTGTACAGCAAATTTTAATAAAAGGAGTGACAATTATGGCAAAATGGGTTTGTTCAGTATGCGGTTATGTTCATGAAGGTGACACACCTCCGGAAAAATGTCCGGTATGCAAAGTCCCGGCTGAAAAGTTTGTTAAGCAGAGCGACGAGATGACATGGGCTTCTGAGCATGTTGTAGGCGTAGCTTCCGATGTTCCGGAAGATATCAAGGCTGACCTTCGTGCCAATTTCGAAGGCGAGTGCTCCGAAGTCGGTATGTATCTTGCAATGGCACGCGTAGCCTTCCGCGAGGGCTATCCGGAAGTCGGTCTCTACTATGAGAAAGCTGCATTTGAAGAAGCAGAGCATGCCGCCAAGTTCGCTGAGCTCCTCGGCGAAGTTCTTACAGACAGCACAAAGAAGAATCTTCAGCTGCGCGTAGACGCTGAGAACGGCGCTACAGCAGGCAAGACAGACCTGGCTAAGAGAGCGAAAGCCCTCAACCTCGACGCGATCCATGACACCGTTCATGAGATGGCAAGAGACGAGGCTCGTCACGGCAAGGCATTCAAGGGCCTTCTTGACAGATACTTCGGATGATCCTGACCTGAGTAAGGTACAGAAAGATAGTGCGGCAAATGCATTTGGCAGCTTCTGCAAGCGCATTTGCCGCTTTCTGTTTTACCGGAGCTTCGGTTACAGAGCTTCCGGCAGGATGTATCCATGCAGCAGATCTTCGGAGCTCCGACAGGATGCATCCATGCAGCCCGTTAACATTTGCTGAAAAAGAAAGGACACAGATATGGCAGCAAACAAATATATCGGAACAAAGACAGAACAGAATCTCCGGGACGCCTTTGCGGGCGAATCCCAGGCACGCAACAAATACACTTATTTCGCCTCACAGGCCAAAAAGGCAGGTTATGAGCAGATCGCTGCAATCTTCCTTGAGACCGCGGATCAGGAAAAAGAGCATGCCAAGCTCTGGTTCAAGGAACTCGGTCAGCTCGGAGATCTTGAGTCCAATCTCGCTTCCGCAGCCGCCGGCGAGAACGAAGAGTGGACAGATATGTATGTCCGCATGGCTAAGGAAGCCCGGGAAGAAGGTTTCCCGGAGCTGGCCGAAAAATTCCTTCTGGTCGCTGACGTTGAAAAGAGACACGAGGAGCGCTACAACAGAATACTTGACCATCTGAAGAATCTGGAGACATTTAAGGACAGCGACGGAAAGACTCTCTGGAAATGCAGGAACTGCGGCGCGGTCTTTGAAGGAAACGAGCCGCCGGAAATCTGCCCGGTATGCGCGCATCCGCAGGCATTCTTCGAGAGAAGAGCTGAGAACTACTAATTTTGGAAGTGCTTCGCATGAACAGATTATGGGGGCTGTCGCATTAAGCAGAAAATTTATTAGTACCGCTGCGCGAGGACTAAGCGTGAGCGGTCCCTGAATGAATATTTTTGCATATAATGCTTTGATATGCTCCCTTTTATGCAGAGACCTTCACTGTTTTCCTGTGATGGATTTTTACATGTCCTTAAAAAAGAGGAGTGCCCCGGTGGCGTACCACCGGGGCAATTATTATGAAAAATTGTTGTGAGGTTTACTCACTTGGTCTTCTTATT
>CAMNDN010000123.1:0-4087 GCA_946535445.1 uncultured Lachnospiraceae bacterium | reverse complement strand
CTTAATTCCATAGCACTTACACAGAACTGGACTTTCACCGAAAACGGTGCGGATTTGTAGCGTCCGGATTTTCCGCAACTAAAATCCGGTTTACCTGCATTTGGCAATCGAGCAGATTTCCGGCACGTATATTTTCTTGAAATGTATCCATTTTTGAACATCGATGTTCACAATATGTATGTTTTTATTTCTGAACGCTAAAAGAACTCTCCGTTGGAAAGTTCTTTTTCAATATGAGTTATGAATTGATTCATCCCTGTATCTTTCAAATGCAGGAACTCCTCCCTCATGCATAGCCAGAAATCTTCGATACAAGATGATCTCATCCCGCAACACCTGACACGCCCATTTCAGATACTTGACTAAAGCGATTCCTTTCAGCGGTCCTGCGGATAGCGTCATTGCCTCTGTGAGTTCGCGCTTTCTGTTCCAGATTGGCCGCGGATCCTGTTTTCGCCAATACCATTTCATGTAAGGCAGTTCCTCTCCGTAGTCATCATACTGTTCATCCGGATTGGTATAAACCGAATGTCCGCTGTTTACCCATTCGACAAGTAGATCTGCTTCTTCCTCATCAAGATCATGCATAGATAGATATCTTGTTACTTCCTGATTCATTCTTTCCTCCAGGTGGTCTCGTCTTTGACATGCTGCTGGACATATCCGACCGAACATCCGGTAATTTTCGCAATGGCCCGTATGGATGTCCCGTTCTCACGCAGTACATGAATCGTACGTATCATTTCATCGGAATACTTCGGCTTTCTGCCGGCTCTGCTTGCTTCACCGAGGCTTCTTCTGATGCTGCTGATCAATGTATCTGCTTCGTCTGAACGGTTTTCTTTCCAATACTGCTCCAGCAGCTGCAGTAACCGCATGGCATCCGTGCGTTTCATCTTTCGTTTTTACTGACAGGCTTCCGCATGTCTCTTCCGTTCAGTTCCAGCCGGTATGCGTTATGTACGAGTCTGCTCATGCAGGCATCCGCGTATACGTTGTTCTGGAAGATCTCATACCATTTCTTGACCGGCACCTGCGAAATGACGATGACGGATTTGCTGCCTTCTCTCGAATCGAGTACTTCGAACATCTGCTGGCACTTCTGGGCATCAAGACTCATCAGTCCGAAATCATCGATGACCAGCAGATCCGGTTCCGTATACTTCCGCAGTGATGATGTGTAATTGCCGGTGAACATACAGTCATTCAGTTCATTGATCATCAGCGATGCCTTTGTATATAAAACCTGCTTGCCCTGCTGTATGGCGCATATCGCCAGGCCGTTTACGATATACGTTTTTCCGGTGCCGGCTTTGCCGGTTACGATCAGATTTTTCTTTTCGTTGATCCACCCGCACTTCGATAATCTTTGAATCAGGTCCACATCGATCTTCCGATCCGCATCGTTCAGGGAATCATCGAGTGTTGCTGAGGGATATTTCAAATGTGCTTTTGATAACAGACGGTTCACTTTTCTTGTCTTCCTCGAATCGTATTCATGGCCAAAGAGTTCATCAAGAACCTCCATGGAGGTCCGTAAGGCAAAGTTCGGCTCTTCCATCATGGAACGCAGTTTTCTGCACAGATTCGACATCTTCATATCCTGCATCTTCATGAACAATGCTTCATTTTCCTCTGTCATTCGTAATAATCCTTTCCCCATACTTCTTCCACGTCTGGAAGGGATGCCGTTATGCTGACCTGCTTCCTCATGCTGAGCTGATCACTGAGGTTTTTCCGGAATCCGCTGTATACGCAGTTGCGATTCCTTACACAGTCTGCCGCTGCTTCCTCACAGATTCCTTTGGGAATGCCTTCACACATGTGCAGGATGCCGTTGCACGAGATATACATCTGCTCGTCGTGTTTTGCGGATTTCAGAATAGTGAAGATGAGCTGTTTCATGTTGGAGCCAATCTCTTCCGCCCAGTTCAGATAATAGGTGCTGTCTCGCTGATTGACCTCATGAAAGAATCGATGATTCGCCGGCATGTGCTCTGGCTTGGTGATGTAATGCATCGTTGGTATGTAGCACCGTTTATGCCTGGTGATCTCACGATTGTTGATATCACACAGGATCACTTCTTCCTGAGTCGCTTTGATGATCACTTCTGCTTTATAGAATTGATTCGGAACGGAATAGAAGTGACCGTCATAGTGAACATGGTAGTTGTTCGGTACGGATGCGCAGTAACTGTAATCGCAGCTTATAAAGCAGGCCTCAGTCAGCGGTTTCATTGCCGGCAGGTCATACAGTTCGAACAGTTCGTTATGTGACTGTTTGTAGCCTTTAGGTGTATTGGCATTTTCCTTCTCGATGATCTCCCTGACGATCTCATTTACTTCATCCAGATCCTTGAACACATATTGCGCTTCGATCTTTTCGATGACTTTCCTTTGGATCACCTGTACGTATCGCTCAGCGACTGCCTTTCCGCGCGGCTTCCGATAAGGAGGCGGCAGAACAATGGTGTTGTAATAAGCCTCGAGATCCTGATATGACGCATTGATGATCACGCTGTCCCGGGTGTTTTCAGTAACACCGGTGCGAAGATTATCTGGTACGAGATATCTTGGCACTGCGCCATAAAATGCCAGAGCTCGCGCTGTTGCACTGTTGAACTGTTCCTGCTTTTCATCCAGTGCAGCTTCCGCATACAGCTTGCCGGAATATCCGCAGGCTGTGAGAAATATGTGTATTTCCTGCTGTTCTGTATAATCATCCGGCGCCTGTGAAAGTTCTCTGATATGGATATGGCCTTTATCTCCGCAATAGTCGATATAGATCCGTTCCCCAGGGATGCGATTCACACCCATCGTCAGATCGCCAGGACCGAATCGCTTAAACAAATATCGGTTATAGTATTCAAGCATCTGTGACCTGCAATATCCATTGGGTTCCCGCTGGTGGTACTCTTCCCATATTTTGCTTTTTGTCACTTTCTTACCCGATGCCTGAACGGATTCAAACAATCCGTCAAAGTCCGGTTCTGGTATCTTTCGATGTTTTCTTTCCATCGGCGGATAGAACAGATTCTCAACCGCAGAGGACTCCATTTCCTCTAATTCATTCAACGACTTGCCGAATTCCGCAAATCGCTTGAGAATCGTCTGTGTCGTGCCTGATCCGATGTTGAATCGTTTCTCGCATTCCGGTATCGTCGCTCCTTCGCTTCGTAGTCGTATCACACCGAGTATCGTGCCGCAGCTTTGCATAAGGCACCGCCTTTCAGTTCCAGTATCAGAACTGAATGAGGTGATTAACAGGGTTGCAGGCAAAGTGGCACCAAATTCAGTGCCAAAACAGCCATCTTGGCACCAAATTTAGTGCCAAACGGTATACTTTCAGTGTGAGGAGCGAAGAAATGGACATAATCTTATGTACTGCATCTTCCACAGACTATAACGACGCTGTCGTTCCTGGTCTTGTACATTTCAGCCTTTCATCGCACTTAAAAAACAATGATCTGATTTATGCCGTATATCGTGATGACATAAACACGCTTCACCTGTTTATGCAGGATCATTCCAGCAGAAAGATCACTCCAAAAGCACATAAAGCCATTGATGGATCTGACCGGTATCTCTGTGTGCGTCAGCTGCTTTCCGGAATGAAAAGCGGAGACCGCCTGATGGTGCAGGCTCTTTCGGACCTTGGCGCAACAGCTGAAGAGGCATCCGACCTGTACTTTCACGCAATAGAGGAAGGTATTGTGGTGTCCTTCTATGATGCCGGTTATATCGATTCACATACATTAGCTCTGGATTCGACCCCATCCGCGGAAGAAAAACGACTTGTCCGTCGGATCATCAATAACTACTATCATCAGAAAGACAATGCGCCGGTCTTGTCTAAAGATGAATTAACAACGCTGGCAGGCTTGCCGGCGACGAAAAAAAAATCTGATGCTTGACCAGATAAGAACGGAGATTAAAACTGCGATCCAACAATACCGCGTTGAGGCGGTAATGATGAATGCGTTCGTAAGAGAGAACGCAATTTCCATTCGTTCTTACAAACGTCGGTTTCACAAATGACAGAGGATCAATTTTTGAACACCACACGTCAGTATGTTCAAAAATGAAT
>CAMNDN010000122.1:0-4095 GCA_946535445.1 uncultured Lachnospiraceae bacterium | reverse complement strand
TATGGCCAGAAGGAAAACGCAGCCGACCATAAGCGTGAAGCTGTCAGCTCTCGAGGCGGAGACCATGAAATTGAAACTGTTCTGTGTATCCAGAACGACATCTTTGACATGGGCGATGATCATCAGGATCGTACACAGAATCATAAAGATCCACAGATTTGTTTTCTTGATGACGCGCCTTAAATCGGCATAAATTATTCTGCTCAAAACTCTATCTCCTTTTTCCTGAATACTAGTACTGTAAGGGCCAGAGCAGCTGCGATGAACGCAAGAGCTCCTACGACCTGGAAGGCGGGAGAACCTGCGGAGACAGCTGCGAAACCGGCGTCCAGAAGTCCGTCGAAGGTATAGTTATAAATCGGTATGTGAGCCAGAGCCTGTGCTCCCTGTAAAGCCAGCTTTGCGATGACGGCAAATGTCAGCAGGGCGACAACGCCCGGCGCCGTGCTCCAGGAGAGGTAAACGAAAAATGATGCAAATGCAAGATAGCCCGCAATTCTTATATAGATGAAAAAGAGAAAGACGGCTATCGTGATATTCTGCGTCGGTGTATATCCTATGTCAAACAGAATATTACGGACATACATGACGATCTCGATCATCACGAAGTAGAAAGTCTCAAGAAGCAGGCAGTCCAGAAATTTTGCAAGGACGACTTTTCTTCTTGATATTCCTCTTCCGATTATGCACTGCATGGCGCCGCACTTCATTTCATCTCCGTATACAGCCAGGAAGACGGGGATAGAGACAAGGAGCGGCAATATAGCTCCGCAGGTCATATACTGGAGCTGCATGGTTTGATCTGAATATTCTGATACACCGCAGAAGAGGAGGATAAAGAGGAAATTGACTCCATACCATATATAGAAGGAGACTTTTTTCATTATTCTTCTCAGGTCAGCTTTTATCATTCGGTTCATTCTTTGCTGCCTCCGATCAGGTTGAAATAGAAATCTTCCAGTGTTGATTTTTCGTGGATCTCTCTCAGGATCTTTACGCCGCCTTCTTCCAGCAGCATTTTCGCTTTTTCAAGATCATCCACTGTGATCTCCACAGAAGCCTGCTTCTCGACAAGGTCATCCTGTGTGATCTCTTTTAAAATAGTTCCCTGATTTACGAATCCGAAACGGTCAGCGGTATGTTCCAGCTCGCCCAGAATATGGGAGGATACGATGACGGTCATTCCCAATTCATCCCTGAACCGCTGGATCATATGTCTGACATCAGCGATACCCTGGGGATCGAGGCCGTTCGTCGGCTCGTCCAGGATCAGGAGCTCGGGATTGCCGAGGATGGCATTTGCAATACCGAGTCTCTGCTGCATGCCGAGCGAGAATCCCTTGAAGGGAGTCTTGACGTTCTGCAGTCCGACGATTTCAAGGACTCTGTCGATCTCATCCTTGATCTGTTTATCCGGAATACCCTTGACCGTCGCGTAGTATTTCAGATTTTCCCTGGCCGAGAGGTAGCCGTAGAACTTTGTACCGACGAGGAAGCCGACTTTGCTTCGATTCTTAAAGAGTTCTTTCTCCGTGGTGGAACCGGCGATGGATACCTTGCCGGAGTTTCTCTCCGAAAGACCGAGGATCATCTTGAAAATGGTTGTTTTGCCTGCGCCGTTGCGTCCGACAAGACCGTATATATCTCCTTTGTTGACCTGCATGTTGACATCTTTCAGAACTGCATGGCTTCCGTAGCTCTTGGTCACATGCTCAAGCTTTACAATTGATTCGCTCATTTTATTTCCTTTCTTCTATGCTCTGTATGTCTGAACTGGCGTCTGTTCTCTCTCAACTCGCGTGCCGGATCTTACCAGACCGCTATGCGCTTCTCTTCATCGATGTACATGCCGTCGCCCGGCTGTACATTATAGGTCCTATAGAATTCATCGAACTGTGCGCAAGCCACATTGACTCTGTAGAAAGCGAGCGGATGCGGATCTGAATCGAAGCGTTCTTCTTCCTCCTCCTGGCTGCTCCTTGTGGCGAAGAAACGCGCAAATGACCGGAAGTATTTATCATAATCGAAATTCGGAATCCCTTCCGCGATCTTCAGAGTTACACGCATGCCGCCCATATCCGCGGTGGCTTCGTGGCTTACTCTCGTACCGCTGTAGAGAGATGCTCCGGGGTAGGGAACGAGAGTGGAGTAGAAACTTGCAACTTTGTTGTCTTTGTCAGAGAAAGCCATCGAATCCTCCTCCGGCATCCACTGTCCTTCAAGTCCCTCCTTATCAAATTTCACACCGTCCGCGTCGAAGCCATGAGTGATCTCGTGACCAATGACTGCGCCGAGTGCACCGTATAATTCTTCATCCGGCATTCCTTCGTGATAGGTAATGTCGTCGATGATACCTGCCAGGATATAAATAGCGTTATACTGCACTGAATAGAAGGCATTCGTTTCGGTAGTGGACATATCGATCTCATAGGGATCCCAGCGGCCTCTGTCAAATGGCATGGAAGACAGTTTGCCGTTTTTCCGGAGATTGGTCTTGCATACCTCCATCTCGGCATCGAGGAAAGATCCTCCCTCACTGGCCGGAACGATATTCATACCGAAAAGCTCAAGGTCATCATCGTCAGGAGAGATGACATGGATCTTAATTTCGTCCAGCTTCTCGATACAGGCAGCCTTGCCTTCATCGGAAAGCCAGTCTTCATTATTGAAGATGTCATGGTAGGTTTCGATTATTTTTTCCGTCATTTTCTGCAGGCGGTCTCTGCTGCTCTCATCAAAATACTTATCTACATAAGCTTTGTTGAGATAAGCTGTGAGGATACTGGAAGAATGGACGTACTGATCGAATATGAGTGTGTCTTTTTCATGATTCTGCTCATCGGGATCATCCGTTGTCTGTTCTTCGACCTTCTTTTCATACCGCTTTGTACCGAATTCGGACCTCGGGACATTAAGCTTCATGATGGTCGCCAGGGTATCCCCGTCAAGGTAGGGAGCACAGGCAAGTATATAAGCTACGATCAGATAGGATTTGAACTTGTTGACATTGGCAGCGCTGCACATCTGATCCAGCTGCCTGACATATCCTACGCTCATGAGATATCGCTCATTTTCTTCAAATCCCCATGCATCCAGGTAGTCAAGAAGCGGATAATTGCCGGCTGCTTCCTTGAGATCGGACCGGCTGTAGGAGAGATCGCGGTAGTCGTTCATGGTGAGCGTGGTCACATTTCCGGCCATGATCTTTTCCATCGCGTAATTTTCGTTCAGGATCCGTTTTATATCAGCAGGGGAATATCCAAGCCTGTCCAGAACATAAGTCACTTTGTCGTCAACAGTCATTTTTGCTTCGATAATATCGGAGCCCATCGTGAAATAGTTGTTGGCCTGGTCCCTGAGACTGAGCTTGCCGTTCCTCAGAAATGTGATATAGTTCGTAGGGTCTACCACAGAACGCATGACTTTGTCGACAATGACTGCGCCGTATCCGAGCGGATTCTTTTCCGGGTCGCAGATATACGCGTAGAGGGAGTCAAGATCGGAAATAGCCTCTATGCTTTCCAGATACTTTCTGAGCGGTTCGACGCCCTGTTGATCCCGGTTATCCGAGTCCTCGGCAAGTTCGACATATTTTCTTAATTCATCCATCCCTTCGTTCCGGTAGGATGTATCGTCGATAAGAGCCCTCTTTCTTTTTAAGACATTATTCACGATGGACTGGATACCGAGGTCTTTTCCCTCTGTAAGTATGTCCTCTTTGTTGGCGGCGGCAGCAAAGTCATCCTGCTCACGGAAGTTGTCGTCCGGCGATATTGCTCCGATGATATCAGAGTCGATCCATTTGGAACCCGGAGCACTTCCGGAACCGGATTTCCCGACCCCGCATGCGGTGACGCAAGTACTTAGAGCCAATGTGACCGCAAGGACGATCATAAAGGCTTTGCGGCCGGTTTTTAAAAGTGTGTGTTTCATTTGTTTCACAATCTACCTCCGATGTTCCTGCCTAAAGGTATATTTTAATGTAAGAATCATATCATAAATATAAATTAAAGAGACGAACTAATCGTTTAATCACGAAAAATGTATTTGATGAAAGGGACTGCCCCGGTCCTTGCAACAATTGACAGAGGGGCT
>CAMNDN010000121.1:0-4101 GCA_946535445.1 uncultured Lachnospiraceae bacterium | reverse complement strand
ACGATAGCCGCCTCGATCAATGCGGGAGGTCTGGGTACACTGCTTTTTGAGGGACTTCGAACAATGAACATACCCAAGATCCTCTGGGGAAGTGTTTTATCTGCCGCTCTGGCGGTACTGATCAACCGGCTGCTTAAGATGGTGGAGGAACGAATATAGAGAAAAAGACTGAACTTAATGAGTTGCTTATCCGGTGCAGTTCTGCTATAATAGCTTCGCTCTCAGAGCCGACAGTTCATTTGTACCTTCCTGTCGTTAAGCAAAACCGGGACTGCAGATGGCGAAGCCTTGGCTTCGTTTATTTAGCTTTGCGGTTTGCAAAGCTTTTTTTTGTGCGATAAAGTCGGAGAGTGGGTACCGGTCCTGCTTGAGTGCATCTTTAACGCATTCGTGAAATCGGAGAAAAGTATGAAAGCATTAGTTTTATTTAGTGGCGGGCTTGACAGCTCGGTCTGCCTGGGCATGGCAGTAAAAAAATACGGGGCCGGAGAAGTTCTTGCCCTTTCCGTATACTATGGACAAAAGCATATAAAGGAGATGGAAGCGTCCGAAAAAGTTGCTGCTTTTTACGGGGTGAAAAGGATCACTCTGGATCTGGGAGAGATCTTTAGGGACAGTAACTGCTCGCTTCTGGAAGGAGCGGG
Source organism: uncultured Lachnospiraceae bacterium (assembly GCA_946535445.1). Classification (GTDB taxonomy): domain Bacteria; phylum Bacillota; class Clostridia; order Lachnospirales; family Lachnospiraceae; genus Chordicoccus. Next base: position 3,457 of record CAMNDN010000121.1, on the reverse strand, counting down.
GGAAGACATTCCCCATGAGGAGTATGCGGACCAGCTTTCCGGGACTGACGGGGCACCGGTGAGCACGTATGTCCCCTACAGGAACGGTCTCTTTTTATCCGCCGCCGCCTCCATTGCGCTGAGCCATGGCTGTGAAGTCATCTACTACGGGGCGCATGCTGATGACGCGGCCGGAAATGCATACCCGGATACCAGCGTTGAATTCAACAATGCTGTCTCTGACGCGATTTATATCGGGAGCGGAAAAGCACTGAGAATTGATGCGCCTTTTATCGATAAATCCAAAGCAGCCGTGGTTGCGGAAGGTATTAAAACAGGCGTGCCTTTTGAATTGACCTGGAGTTGCTACGAGGGACATGATAAGGCCTGCGGGGTCTGCGGGACCTGCCGGGATCGGAAACGGGCATTTGAAGAAAACGGGATAGAAGACCCTATAGAATATGAGGAGTAATACGTATGTCAAACGAGCTGATTTTTATACTGACTGTTCTGATCTATCTTGGCAGTGTCCTTGCTTTGTATAAGGTGTTCGGGAAGAACGGACTGTATGCATTTGCAATATTTGGCACCCTGCTTGGGAACATTGCGGTATGCAAATGTGTCGACATCTTTGGTCTGTCGACCACTGCCGGCAATGTGCTGTATGCCTCGACATTCCTTGTGACGGATATTTTATCTGAGAAGTACGGAAGGAAGGACGCGACGAAGGCGGTCGCCTACAGCTTCACGATCATGGTCTTATGGATGCTGGGGACACAACTGATCCTGCTGTTTTCGCCCAATGCCAATGATTATATTAATGAGAGCCTGAAAGTTGTGTTCGGTCTTGTGCCGAGGATCACTATTGCGAGCCTGACAGGATTTGTCATAAGCCAGAACCTGGATGTCTTCCTGTATCATTTTATCTGGGGCAGGACCGGCAACACCAAATCAATGCTGTGGCTCAGAAATAACGGAAGTACCCTGACGAGCCAGGCGATCGACACGGTGATTTTTACGACGCTGGCCTTCTGGGGCGTCTATCCGACCAATGTCTTCTTCAGCATTTTGATCACAACGTATGTATTTAAAGCGATTGTCGCGCTGCTTGATACACCGTTCATGTACTGGGCGAGAAAGATTGTTCCGCTGACTGAGAAAGGATAAAAAAATGAGAACGAAAGAGAATTTGAAAAATCTGGGAAGTGCACACACAGAATATAAGAGCGAGTATGATCCCTCGGTCCTTGAAGCATTTTCGAACCAGCATCCGGATAATGATTACTTTGTAAAGGTAAATTGCCCGGAGTTCACAAGCCTGTGTCCGATAACCGGACAGCCGGATTTTGCCAATATCGTCATATCCTATGTCCCGGATCTGAAGATCGTTGAGAGCAAATCGTTGAAGCTGTATCTGTTTTCATACCGCAATCATGGAGATTATCATGAGGATGTCGTCAATACGATCATGAAAGACCTGATCGCACTGCTCGATCCGAAATACATTGAGGTATGGGGAAGATTTCTTCCGCGCGGGGGACTCTCTCTGGACCCGTATTGCAACTACGGAAAGCCCGGTACCCGCTGGGAGCAGGTCGCATGGGACCGCCTGAGCGCTCATGATATGAATCCGGAGAGAGTAGATAATCGGTAATTGTTAACTTGTGAGGACCTCGATTCCGCATCTTCCGAGCTCTGCGGTGATCCGGTCCTCTATTTTTTCATCTGTAATTACTGTCTTTACCTGATCTTTTAAGTTGAGCGGTACGATTCCGTGTTTCGCAAACTTGTCTGACTCTGTCAGAACAATGACCTGGTCCGCCTGTCTCGCCATATCACGGACAGCCTGTGCGCGCATCTGATCCTGGTTGGTAAATCCCGCCTTCGGAGACCATCCGTCAATTCCGATGAAAAACCGGTCGACCCAGAAATTCTCGGCGCACTGGCGCACCATGGGACCGACCATGACCTGGGAATTTGGCTGGTAGATGCCGCCGAGAAGAATAATCTGAAAATCGGTGGAATGACGTATATAGTCAGCTATGAAAGCACTGTTGGTGATGATCGTCAGAGAACTGCGAAGTTCTGACAGGGTCGCAGCCAGAAGTGCGCAGCAGCTGCCGTTCTCGATCATGACAGATTCTCCGTCGCTGACCAGCTCTGCCGCACGCAGAGCGATTTTTTTCTTTTCTTCGTAATGATAGGCCAGACGCCCTTTGATATCATCTGTGTCGGATAAAACGGCGAAACCGTGTTCCCTGGTGATCAGCCCCTGTGCCTCCATGGCATCTAAATCCTTCCGGACGGTGACCTGTGAGACACCGAGATGTGCTGAGAGCTGGGCGACTTCGAGTTTCTTCTCCTTAACTAAGAGATTTAGGATCTGGCTGGTGCGGTCTTCCTTTTTTCTCATATGATAATCTCCTGTGATTAATTCATAACGCAAGTATAGCACAATTGCTTTCAGTTTTCTCCGTAATGTGAATGCAGACTTGACGGAAAAATCCTTAAAAGATAAGATAAAAGCGTCAGCTTATAGACAGAAGCCTGCTTGAAATTTTTTTACAAGGTACTGGCTCTTCTCACTTTTTGTCCGTATATATATATGAAAGCAAAGGAAAATACTATGACAGTAAAGAGAAAAAACATTAAAAAAGCATATATAGAGGAGAGTAGCACAATGACAGAAATGAAGAATTCCACGAACGGAACAAAGATTGTTGAGAATGATCTGGAAAACATTTCCGGCGGACGCATCGGCGGCATAGTCGCTACTCCGATGGTAGATTTTATCGCAGTCAAACTGCGCAAGAGAGCTCTGAAAAAAGCTCAGGAGAAAGCTCAATAATTCCGGAAATTCATTAATCATTCCGCCCCTGGCCTGATTGGTCAGGGGCTTTTTGTGTACCGGATCGCTGCCTGGCCGGAGGCAATTGTATACGCCGGATCGCTGCCTGGTCGGAGGCAATTAAAAAAAGGATGTGAAGACGGAGTCCGTTTTCACATCCCTGATATTTTTTATAGGAACCCTGTTGGGTATTTACTCTATTAGTCCTCGATCATCTCTTCAGAAGCCTCGTATTCGTATGCCGGCTCTTCCTCGACCGCTTCCTCATAGACTTCTTCGTTCTCATAGGAAGCTTCTTCGGCCGGTGCCTCGATTGCTTCTTCATAGACTTCTTCCTGCGGCTCTACGCCTGTCCACTCTTCGATGTTCTGCTCTCTCTCGCTGTCTGTTGTGTGGTTGACAACAGAGATTACGGAGAATTCATTTCCATCTGTATTATATGTTACAGTGACGTTGTCGCCTACATGGAGTTCGCCATCTACTTCTGCGCCACTGATGTCAAATGTTGCAAGTCCGCCTTCGATTCTTACGCTGATGTAGTTACCGCTTATGTCTGTGATCATGCCTGTTTTGCTCTCACGGCGGATTTCGCAGCGCTCTTCTTCAGCAGCTCTTTCAGCAGCTTCTCTT
>CAMNDN010000120.1:0-4115 GCA_946535445.1 uncultured Lachnospiraceae bacterium | reverse complement strand
GAAAGGAGGCAGCCTATGTACAGACTGATTGCAGCAGACCTCGATGAGACTTTACTGAGCAACGACGCCACGATCTGTGAGAGGAATCTCAGGGCAGTGCGCGCGCTCATGGAGTCGGGCAAATATTTTGTTCCCTGTTCCGGCCGCGGCTATGCGACCATTCAGGGAACCCTCCGGGATCTTGATCTCTTTCAGAAAGAGAAACAATATATCATCGGATTTAACGGAGGCATGATCACCGAAAATAAGGGGAACCGCGAACTGTATTATCAGGGCATCACCTTTGACGAGATGAAAATGTTCTTTGAGAGAGGACTTGACTATCGAATCTGTATGCATATCTATACGAAAGATACCGTTTATGCTTACAATCTGAATAAAGGGGAGAGGGAGTTCCTTCATAACAGGATGGAGGTCAGGGAGCTGACGGAGCCGGATCTGGATTTCCTGAAAGCCGAGCCGCTGGTCAAGATCCTTTATCAGGATACGGACGTGGCACGTCTGCGCAGGATCGCCCGGGATCTGGAGGATGTGACCGGTCCCTTTGCTGTCAGCTTTTCCTCCAACAGATATCTGGAATTTAACCGTGCCGGAATCGATAAAGGAACAGGACTGTCTAAACTTGCAGACCTCCTTGGAATCAGGATGGAGGAAATCATAGCCGTCGGTGATAATAATAATGACCTGCCTATGATCAGGGCAGCCGGTCTCGGGACAGCTGTTGCCAACTGTACGGACGAAGTCCGCGCTGCGTGTGACTATGTGAGCGAAACCGACAATGAGGGCGGCGGAGTGGCTGAGATCATAGAGAAGTTCATGCTGTAGCCGCATTTTCACAATATGACTGTTCATGCGTGACATGTGGACAGGTAAGAGAAATAAAGAACCCCGTCTGCGACCCGTATTACGGGACCGCAGGCGGGGATTATCATTTTCTCCGTTCAGGCAGGGATCAGCTCACTTTGTAAAGCCGGAAAGCTCCGTCGGAGGTTGCGAAAGCAAGCTCGCAGGTATTTATGAATCTGTCCTCGGAGGCGGGCTCATCATCGTAGGTCATACCATTCTCATACAGTACATAGGTAATGCCCTGCTCGTTCAAAGTATAAGCGACTTCCTCGTCGGTCATGGAGGTGTATATATCTTTGGCGATATAAAAACGTATGTCCGTATCATAACCTGCGGACCATGCATAATACGGCCAGCCGCAGTAGAGACGGCAGCCTGACACGGTGAGTTCCGAGACGGAATCCGGTCCCGACAGGACGAGGTCTTCGGAAGTGAGATTCTCCCGAACATAGGCAGTCAGTTCACTCTCAGTGTTCACCGTGTAGCGATGCTGACTGTCGTTATCCCTCAGGATGATAATGTAGTCATAGAAACCGTTCGCCGAGAGAAAAACAATCAGTATGACGGCCAGGATCTTTCCGCCCACATTGCGGGGACCGAGCGGTCTGCCGGATTTTTCCGAGAAGAGCTGTACCGTTATTTCAGCCCATATGACCGAAAGGTAAGCCATAGCCATCATGATGTATTTGTGGTTGACTGTAACGTCCGGTGTCAGGGAGACCGTGAAAGTGAAGAGGACCGGCAGCCAGAAGGCTGCAATAAGGATCCTCTGTATTCTGCCTGCTGCGGGAAGCAGGAAAAGACTTCCGATGATCGTAAGTCCCGCTATCTCGGAGAGATACCATATGACACCGGCAAGACTCTTGTCCGTGCTGATAAATCCCCAAAAAAAGGTCGGCGACACCGCAGAGCCGAAAATAAATGCTTTTGTCTGCAGCTCGGCGATGAGGACTGTGGTAACCGCCAGGATCAGGTAGTCCAGCTTATTTTTTGAGAACAGGGCAAATCCCGCCAGAATGAGCAGCCCGCCGATCACGCAGGCTCCGTTCCAGAAAGACGTGAGACCGAGAATGACACCGGTGAGCAGTGCAAGATCGGGTGCTTTGACCGTCCAGGCGTCCCGGCAGAGGAAAAAGCCGCGGAACCAGCCGACAAGACCGGAGGTCATTGTCTGTGTTTTATCTCTGCCGGATTCAGAAGAGTCCTCTTTTTCAGCAGTCTCAGGCTTTCTGCAGGCTTCTTCCAGATACCCGTAAAAATACCAGAGCACGGTGGTGGCGATCAGCAGACCGAATCCGAGATGGCGCTGATTCAGATATACATTGAAATTCCAGAGACCCCAGTTCTCGTTGGTCGTGTAACCGATAAAGGCATCGTTGGCGCGGAACGCTTCGATGAGATCCCCGGCAGCCATGTGTTCGTTGATGAATATGAAAAGAGCAAAGCCGCTCCTGAATACGAAGAGCACTGCAGTCAGGACCGCGGCAGACAGCCGGCCGGAAATTCTGAGCGCAAATTGCGTCAGAAGAATCAGAAATCCGGTGAGTGAGAGTGTGCTGGTCAGATTATAGGCAAAGGAAAGGGGCAGCCCCAGAAATTCCATATTACCGTTCAGGAACATGAACATAAAATGATATTTTATGTCTTCCCCTGCGTAGAAGGGATATTCCGTCGGGAAATTATTGAACCACGCGAAGGAGCGTATCAGGGAGATGTTCGGTGCGTAATCACTGAATACGGTGAAGCCGAGCTCCAGGTCGGATCCGTTCATGTGAAGGACATAGTGGAAACTGAACCATACAAATCCCAGGATAAAGAGATAAAAGACGGCTTCTTTTCGAAAGAGTGACCGGTCTGTAATGAGCTCGTTCACAAGCCTGACCCATCGATCGTGTCCTCTGTCCGCCTTGCTCCGCCCGGAAAAGAACAGGACTGCAAGAAGGAGAAGGGAGATCCCGAGAACGATGACGTTGGCGGGAAGGAGGGGCTTTTCATGGGCAAGGATCACATGGAAGAAATAGGCTGCGATATAGAGCGGCCATGTGATGACAAGCGTTCCGATCCCGAAGGAGGAAGCCAGACGGACCCAGATGAGATTCAGTCTGCGTCTTTCCCCGGGTCTTATGATCAGGCCGGTGATCTGCCAGCCTGTTGCAGTTGCAATGATCAGATATAAAAATGAAAGCATAGTATTATTTTCAAATTCAATGATCCGGGCTTTTCAGCCGGGTGCATACACAGCGACCACCTTATTTTGAGGTGTCAGGGCTAATCTGTCAAGTGGGCAGGAAGAGCGTATTTTTCATCGGGAAAAGCATCGGGCGGAGAAAAACAAAAAATATGTGTGGAAAAGCTCAATGATGTGATTTAGAATAGCGTAATAAGGTTCCGGCCAAATCATATCGATCAGGAAAGAGAGGATCCTATATGGTTGATCACAATCGACAGAAGAAGATAGCGGTCATCAACGACTTTTCCGGATTCGGGAGATGCTCGATCGCCGTTTCACTTCCTATTATTTCCGCAATGGGAATCCAGTGCTGTCCTCTGCCGACTGCCATGTTCTCGAACCATACCGGATTTGAGAGCTTTTACCGTGTGGATTTTACCGGGCATATGAGACGCTATATGGCTGAGTGGGACAGGCTGGGGCTGCGTTTTTCCGGGATCGTCACCGGCTTTCTCGGTTCGGAGGAGCAGATCGAGATCGTCGGAGATTTTCTGCAGAACTTTGCCTCGGATGACACGATCGTTCTGATCGACCCGGTCATGGGAGATTACGGAAAACTCTATCCCGGTTACAGTGAGAAGCTTGCCATGAAAATGCACAGGCTGATACCCTATGCGGATATACTGACGCCGAATCTGACGGAAGCCTGTATTCTGACCAGGACTCCGTATCGTGAGGATATGTCAACAGAGGAACTGAAAAGTCTGTGCGAGGAACTGGCACGCCAGTGCGATTCGGATAAAAATATCAAAATAGTTATTTCCGGCCTGAACCGGGACAGATACCTTGAGAATTTCGTGTACGAACGCGGACAGGATCCGCAGCTTGTCATGACTCCGAAAATCGGACAGAATCGGTCCGGTACCGGGGATGTTTTCTCTTCCGTCATTGCAGGATGCGCAGTGAGGGGGATGGAATTTCGGGAATCCGTGTGGATGGCTTCGGAGTTCATCGGAAGGTGCCTGAAGACAACGATGGAGATGGGCCTTCCGGGGACAGACGGAATCGCATTCGAGGAGCATCTGTTCGAACTGCGTTG
>CAMNDN010000119.1:0-4184 GCA_946535445.1 uncultured Lachnospiraceae bacterium | reverse complement strand
GCTGCCAGCGAGACCGAGCGGGAGCGTCCCTGCGCAGCAATATTTCGATGAGGCGCACTAAAGCACCGTAGTATGGGAAGTTTTAGATAATTACTTTTGTGACGATTATTCTTCATGGATCCGCGCATTTACACATCGCTGAGTAATATAGTTCCATACAAAATCATAAGAACCCGCCGGTACATAGACCTGCTGGAACTGCAGGAAAGTATTCACCCAGATCAGATTATCTTTCCGCACGCCCCTGACTGAACGGACTTTCGAAAATTCGGAATAATAGGCATTTGGACTGAGTGCCATACCGCTCCCTGAAATTACACCGCCTGTGTGGCCGCCTGCAGCGCTGGCTGCAGCTGATGCTGCCGCAATCGTTCTGGTCATCTCGGCCTGGTCTGTTGTCTGAGAAAATGTAAGTCCTTCGTTGTTCATCTGGTAGATCAGCATGTATTTGCTCTGGAACAGTTTATTGACCAGCCATACGGCAAAGACAACAATCAGAAGAACAACAACAAAGCACAGCATGACAATGAGGAATGAAGACCAGTCAAATCGACCGGTCAAAGCCATCCAGATCATCAAAAGAATGATCGGCAGGAAACAGAGTCCTATGACCTTATAATAGAACTTGAGCATGGAAAGATCCTTCATCATGTTCATACAGTAGATCCAGTCATAGGTGCCATCTTCTTCCTGATAGATTGCATTAAGCCCCAATTTCTCTGCTTCTTCGGTCGTCAGGGACAGGAAGTCAATATCTTCGATTCTTTTATCGTTCATGGCGGCTCTCCTTGGTCAGTAAGGGCAGTGTCTTTTTTAAGCGGCAGATTTCTGCCGTTTTTTTTATTATAAAATACTTTTCGCTTTTCGTATATATTTTTCATCTGACTTGGATTTTGGAGGGATGAAATGTAGATTTTTTTTCGCTATATGATAAGATTAATGCAACAATCGGTATACCTCATTTGTACAATAGTAAACGGTACTCGTAAAGTGAAAAGGAGGTGTTTCGTCATGACAGGAAAAAATAAGTGCAGGATCTTAAAGGAGATACGTCAGCGCATCGCCGATGAGAATGATATTCCGTATGTTACCCGGGAATGCAGTTATCAGGGAGAATGCACCGGGACCTGCCCCCGCTGTGAGAGTGAACTTCGTTATCTGGAGCAGCAGCTGGAACGCCGCAGAAGCCTCGGAAAGTGTGTGAGCGTCGCTGCATTATGTGCCGGAATTGCTTTGGCGGCAACAGGCTGCACGCCATCCGGTAAACCGGGCATAGAAATATCTCAGAATGATCTGACCGGAGAGGCTGCTCCCCCTGAGTCGTATATTGAGGAGCTGCCCGGAGAAATCGACCCTTCGGAATCGTATATCGATGATCTTTCCGGGGATGTCGTTTTTTCTGATTCTTCTTCGGAGCCGGATACTATTGAGCTTTCAGGTGAAGTTGCCTGGCCTGAAGGATGTGATTCCGTTGACTCGAAAGACATCATGGATCAGACAATGGGCGTAGTCGCATGGCCGGAAACATGAAATATATGGATGATCTGCATTTTCCACTGCTTGCTCTTGCACGGCTGCGCATGGGAACGGACGGTGTGGGCGTGACAACGCTCGCAGCAGGTGCCGGATGTCCCCTCAACTGCCGTTTCTGCATAAACAGGCGCCTCCTCAAAGAGGCGGCAGCAGAAGATGTGACAGCGGAGGAGCTGATCGAGAGAGTACGGGTCGATGATCTGTATTTCCGCGCAACGGGCGGCGGGGTGACATTCGGCGGAGGTGAATCTCTTCTGCACGCTGCCTTCATTCGCCGATTCAGGGAGTTATGTCCGACGGAATGGCGAATCTCAGCAGAGACCAGCCTTGCAGTACCGCGGGAGAGCCTTCTGCCTGCGCTGTCTGCGGTGGATGAATTTATTGTGGACTGTAAGGACATGGATCCGGATATTTATCGTCGGTATACAGGAGGCGATGTGCAGATCATGAAGGACAATCTGGAACTGCTTCTTGCGTCCTGCGGATCGGAATCTGTTCTCGTCCGGGTACCTTCTATTCCCGGATTTAACACTGCGGCGGATCAGCAAAAGAGTGCGGAAGCCTTGAGAGAGATGGGAGTCACACGGCTGGATCTTTTTGATTACGTGGTCCGACCTGAGTGATCCGATGCGGCTTTGGCGTTTGGTTGACCGGGAAAAAACTTTTATAATCTGGCAGACATAATAGTTGGCCGGTGGAGAATTGTTTCTCTGCCGGTCATTTTCAGTCTTGTGGTTTTGCAAAGGACTTATTATTATATAGTTATGGATTATGTATTGGCGTTGAGGGAATATTGCGACAATTAAGCATGCGAACGGACATTTTATCGGAGCTGTCGACTGAAAGCTGTCTCAGCAGAGAGAGTATTATTACATTTTAAGGAGAAAAGCTATGACCAGCCTGAATTACCGATTTTCCTATGATGCTTCGGAAGTTAATAAGTGCCTTCTTTGTTATGAACCTGCCTGTACGGCAGCGTGCCCGAAACAGGTACCTGTGGGAGATATTCTGCGTTCTCTGTATATGGAGAATTGGATGGGCGCCGCCGGACGCGGATGCCATCATTGTCTGGAGTGCGATGCACCCTGTGAAAAGGCCTGCGTGCTTTCCGCCCGCAATGTACCGGTCCGAATCAGAGAAATCCTTACACAGTTCCACAATGATGCGGAAAAGATTCTTCCTAAACATCTGATAGAAGAGGTCGATCTTTCCTGTGATATCTGCGGTGTAAAGCTGGAGAATCCTTTTCTGCTCTCATCTTCTGTTGTCGCCAGCACCCTGGATATGTGCAGGAGGGCTTTTGAAGCCGGCTGGGCCGGAGCGGCCTTCAAGACTATATGCAACTTTCCGCAGCATGAGGCATCTCCAAGATTCTCGGCTGTGAGAAATCACTCACACTCATTTGTCGGATTCAAGAATATCGAGCAGCTCTCAGACCACAGTGTGGAGGAGAACATGGAGATATTCCGGATTTTGAGAAAGGAATTTCCGACGAAAGTGATCATTGCTTCCATTATGGGCCGCAATGAAGAAGAGTGGACTACTCTGGCAAAGCACTGTGAGGAGGCAGGTGCTTCCGTCATTGAACTGAATTTCTCATGTCCTAATATGGAAGATATGGATCTCGGCATCACGATCGGACAGTCGGAAGAACTGGTGGAACGGTTCACACGGGCCGCCAGGAGAGGGACAAGTCTGCCTGTGCTCGCCAAATTGACGCCGAATGTCACAGACATGGTACCGCTGGCAATTGCCGCAAAACGCGGAGGCGCAGACGGCATCGCTGCGATTAATACGATCAATTCGGTGACCGGCGTCAACATCGATACCCTGGTCGCCGAACCGTCTGTTCATGGCAAGTCCATTATCGGCGGATATTCCGGCACAGCTGTCAAACCGATCGCCCTGCGATTCATATCGGACCTTGCGGGCTGCAGAGAACTGGATGACCTGCATTTCAGCGGCATGGGCGGTATCGAGACATGGCGGGACGCTGCCGAGTTCATACTGATGGGTGCGGGCAGCGTCCAGGTGACGACCGCGGTCATGCAGTATGGTTACAGGATCATTGATGACCTGATCCTGGGATTGAGCGAATATTTGAAGTGTAAGGGTATTTCCTCTGTTACCTCCATAATCGGTGCAGCGGCATCTTCGATCGTCAGTCATACCGGCATCGAGAGGGACACGATCATCTATCCGGTCTTCATCCCGGAAAAGTGCTACGGATGCGGAAGATGTTATCTCTCCTGTATGGATGGCGGCCATCAGGCCATCTCTTTTGATACAGAGAAAAGGAGACCTTCCATTAACGGTAAGAAATGTGTCGGCTGCCATCTCTGCCGCCTTGTCTGTCCGTCGCATGCTATCGGAATGGCGCCAAAGGCCGTGCGAAAATGAAAGGGACGTGCAGGGACCGAAAAAGTGAACAAATGGTGAAAAGTCTGAAATTTAGAAAAAAGCTCTTGCATTTTTCGAAAAAAATGATAGAATACGCTCAACAATCAAACACGGATAAAAGGGAGTAGCGAAACGGCCTTCGGCCGGATTTGAAACCGTCATTACGATGCATTGCATCCGTATCAAGTGAAATCGCAAGACTTTTATCATGACAGCTGTCATGGTAAAGGTCTTTTTCTTTTATCCGGATT
>CAMNDN010000118.1:0-4222 GCA_946535445.1 uncultured Lachnospiraceae bacterium | reverse complement strand
AAACGTCTCGTCTCAATGAATTCAAGTTCGTGCAGGCCTGTCTTCTCCTCAAGAACGCCATCCGACTGATCAATGACGGAAATCTGATTGACCAGGTTATCCTTCACCCATTCTGTTGTTCTGTTCCACCGGATATTATTCAATCCATCCTGAATATGGATCGGGCGGGGAAGACCATCCAGACCGACGCGATCCCAGTCCCAGAGCTTGAACGTAAAGTTATAAGGCGTGGAACTGACTTCCAGTACCATCGTATCTGCGGCCGAACAATGTATCGTGCCGGCCGGAATCAGAAAATGATCATGCCTCTTTGCCGGAAAGTAATTGATATACCGATCTGTCGGGAACGAGATTTCTCCTCTCGCTGCTCTTTTCAGATCTTCAGCCATCTGTTCCCGATCAATTCCCTCTTTCAGTCCGAGATATACGCCTGCAGATTCCTTTGCGTCAAGAATGTAATAGCTTTCATCCTGTGTATATGTCATGCCGAAATGCGAACGGATATATTCTGTCAGCGGATGTACCTGCAGAGAAAGATTCTGTCCTCCGATCGTATCAAGAAAGTCGAATCGAATCGGGAATTCCGCGCCGAAACGGCAATAGTTCTTCATGCCGAGAAGCTCGACCGGCTTATAAAGGACCAGATCCATCGCAGGAATCTCGATCCTGACATCGTGAAAACGGAGATAGAGGCTGTTCTCTTCGGGAACACCGTCAAAGCTCCATGCATAGTTCGGTTCATCCTCCGACAGTCCACAGACCTCTTTCATCCACTGGCCGCCCCATACACCGGGATCAAAATACGGTACAAGTCGGAAAGGCTGCCCGGAAATTTGTCTGAGGCCTTCGCGAAGAGCTTCTCCGGCCACCATTTTCAGATGTCCTTCCTGATTGGAGTCCAGGAACCAGTCTATTTGTTCAAAGATCTCCATTTTACGTTTGTCCGCAATGCGCCACTCAACGAAATATCCTCTCTTTATTTTCCGGAGGGGATCCTCGTCGTAATTGGTCTGCTTAAAATTCGGCATCCCTCTGCGGTAACGCAGCTGTATCTCCCACCTGGCCAGGTCGCAATAGATCAGCGTGTCGGCAGGATGGACCAGTCCGGCTCCAACCCCGTAGATACATACCCTCCCGTGCTCCGGAATCCGGCTTTGTATACGCTTTACGGCTTCACGGTCAACAAAATCTTCCATTCTGCCGTAGAACATGACGCCTCTGACTCTGTCATCGGTCAGATGCGGTGCCATCTTCTCCGTGAGCTGTTCTCCGTCCGGAAAGATATCCTCGCTGTTGATAAAGATGTCCGGATCGTAGCATTTGCAGATAAGATCCCGGACTTCATCGGATACTCCCGGATAGCACTCCACTGCAAGAATGTGATCTTTTTTCTTCCTCAGGCCGGCAAAATAATCCTCTATCGTATCTTCAGAGTATACTTCGCCGTTAAAATTCTTTATGACAGTTTCGGGTTCTTTATCGTAATGAGCGGTCATCATTTTCACCTCTCCCAATCATAAAAATCCAGCTTATCATTTTCCTTCCAAAGTGAAGTAGAACTCCACTCCGTTATCATAATTCTTCACACCGCATTCCTGATTGTGAGCGTCCATGATTGCCTTTACGATAGAAAGACCTATTCCGCTTCCCCCATACTCTCTCGTACGGGCCTTGTCGACCTTGTAGAATTTATCCCAGATTTTATCTATATCCGATTCCGGTATCGGGTCACCGGTATTAAAGACGGACGTTCTGACGAGATTCCCGACTCTGGTAATACGAATATCAATTTTTTTCTCGTAATCCAGATGATTCAGCGCATTGCTCATGTAATTCGTGACGACTTCCTCGATTTTGAACTCGTCACCCCACACATACATACTTTCTTCCGATGAGAAGGTGACCGCTGCCTCCTTTTCATCTATAAGCAGCGTCATCCCCTGTACAACACCGCGCACAAGCTGGACGATGTCGAACCGCTCCATCACCGTCGGATCATTGCCGAACTCCAGCCGGTTGAGGGAAAGAAGTTTCTTGACCATGCTGTTCATCTTGGCAGATTCATCAATGATGACATCGCAGTAGAAGTCACGGCTTTCCTGATCTTCCGCAATATTATCCTTCAGACCTTCGGCATATCCGGAAATAAGAGCGATCGGTGTCTTCAGCTCATGGGAAACGTTATTCAGGAACTCTTTACGGACCTCATCGATTTCTTCCTTCTTTTTGACGTCTTTCTGGAGCTGTACATTTGCCGATTTCAACTCGGAAATGGTTCTTTCAAGTTCCAGAGACATCTTATTAAAGTTGTCACCGAGTTCGTCGATCTCGTTGTGCGCATGCCCCTGATATTTCGCGTCGAAATCCAGACTGGCCATTTTCCTGGACAGATCATTCAGCTGAACGATCGGTTCCGTAATGCGCTTAGACACGATGGTAATGGCCAGCACGGCGATCAGGGTAATGACCGTTCCCACAACGATATAGAAACGGTTGGAGATATCAACTGCTTTCTCAATACTTTCAAGCGGCGTGCGGATCAGGAACCAGTCCCCGTTGTCAAGCTGTCCCCACAGCTCCATATACTGCGTGCTGATCCTCTTGTCGGAAACCTTCTGGAGTACATACCTGTCCGTCTCTTCAATGACATCAATCTTATCCCGGTAGAAGCCTGTATAATAACCGAACAGTCTGATGGCCTGCTCGGAGGCGTCTTTCCCTGTGGAGTTGATCTCACTGAAGTCGGAATCGGTCACCAGGATCTCGATATTATCCTGTACACTGATCTGCATGATCTCCGTGTTAAAGTCATCCTCCTCCGTTATGGCCAGATCATTGATCGTCGTATAAACGTCCTTGATCTCACGGATCTTTCGATGTTTATAAAATCTGCCCAGGAACAGGTAATTGATCATCCCGACTGTCGCGAGGGTGAGGATCATCATACCTATGAATGTCGTTAAAAGCTGCATTCTGATTGAGTGTTTCATAGCATTCTCCCATTAACGGGTCTTTTTGGTCTCCCCATTCGGATCGAACTTGTAGCCCATTCCCCAGATCGTACGGATATATTCACCCTTCTCACCCATCTTGCTGCGAAGTTTCTTAACATGGGTATCGATGGTCCTGGCGTCCCCGTAATAATCATAGTTCCATACGGCATTCAGGATCTTTTCTCTGGAGAGCGCGATTCCGACATTTTCGACGAAGTACTGGAGCAATTCGAACTCCTTGAAAGACAGTTCGATCGGTTCTCCGTCAATGGTCACCTGATGGGCTGTCTTGTCGACCTTGATACCGCCGACTTCAAGGACTTCCGACGCATCAGCCTTACCCGCTCTGCGAAGCACCGCATTGACACGTGCCACCAGGATCTTGGGAGAGAACGGTTTCGATATATACTCGTCGACGCCGAGGTTGAAGCCCATGAGCTCGTCCCTCTCATCCGACCTTGCAGTCAGCATAATGATCGGGACTTTTGAGAACTGACGGATCTCGCGGCACACCTGCCATCCGTCCATCTTGGGCATCATGACATCGAGTAAAATAAGAGCGATGTCCTTTTCTTCGAAGAATATATCAACGGCCCTCTCTCCGTTCTCTGCTTCAATGACCTGATAATCTGCTTTCTCAAGGAAATCCCTGACCAGTTTTCTCATCCTGCTTTCATCATCAACAACGAGAATCTTTAATTTTTCCATAAGTACCCCCTGATAATCAGTCTTTCTTGCGAGTATACCTATTATAACGCATTATGACTCTAATGTTTAACCTGAATGTCCACTTATTATAATAGAGAAATGTGTGCAAATTGAGAACAAGTTTTATAACTGTTTTATCTGTTTTGCCAGTATACCTGTGATATAATATCTGTAATTTAAATAATCCTGTATCAATAATTAAGCAACACAAGAAAGGATTAAGCAATGTCTGTATTTAGAGAAGGATTTTTATGGGGCGGAGCAACAGCGGCAAATCAGTGTGAAGGCGGTTATCTGGAAGGCGGCAAGGGACTTTCGGTTCCCGACATGCTTCTGGGCGGTGATGTGAATACACCGAGAACTTTCTGTCCGACAATTGAAGAGGGAGTTTTCTATCCCTCCCATGAAGCCATTGATTTCTACCATCATTATAAGGAAGATATCGCTCTCTTCGGAGAGATGGGCTTTAAGTGCTTCCGACTTTCCATCAACTGGGGCCGTATTTTCCCGAACGGCGACGA
>CAMNDN010000117.1:0-4244 GCA_946535445.1 uncultured Lachnospiraceae bacterium | reverse complement strand
TTTTTCGCGCAAAACGGATCATATATCCTGTACCGTTACGATTGATCGTCATCAGGTCCTTCTGCGACTTCTGGATGCCTGTTTCGGCACCGATATGATAAATAATCGAAATTTCCCCTCTCAGCTGTCTGAGCACAGCGGGTTCCAGTCCCAGATCCGCCTGCGTAAAATCTCCGGTCAGCGGGATGATCCGTTCGCCGATTTCCCTGTAAAGTTCTTTTACCTCATACCAGATCGCTCTCAGTCTGTGGGCAGCCTCTTCATTATCCGCCGCCCTCACCAGAACATAAATTTTCTCCTTTGTGGTACGAATCAGCTCCGCGGCAGTCTCCGTACCGAGAAAACCTGTTGCACCTGTCAAAAAAACAGCCATATTTTTCCCTTTCAGCCATAACTTATTATGTAGATTTTAAGATTATATCAGATGTCAGGACAAATTAATATAGCCGGGAGAGAAGCGCCCATGTAACATTTGCATCATATATAAGTAAAAAATCATCCCTGTACCGTATTCCGCTGTACGCCGTACACTTTTCAGCTCTATTTCACACAAATATGCGATTTATTTTTAATTTTTGTCTTTTCAATCTTTCATTTATGTGTTAGTATAATAGCAGATCATCCCTCACCTGTCAATACGCATCTTTAGAAAGGAATTCACAATATGCCGCGAAGAAGTATTGAGCGTCCCGCCAGAGGAACCGGAAATATAATTGATATGAAAACAGGAAAAGCAGCGGAAGGACCGGCTCTCCCGGCCCTGTGCGAAAGAATTCGCTTTTTCCGAGAGAAGGCAGGCCTGGAGCAGAAACTTCTGGCAAAAAAAATAGGCGTCACTTCCAACGCCGTAAGCAACTGGGAAAACGGTCGGGGAAGACCGGATATAAACCTGCTGCCGGATATCTGCCATGCGCTCGGTATTACCTTATATGAATTGTATGACGAGGAGGATCCGACCGTCCACTATACTGTCGGTGAACAGTTATTTATAGAAGAATACAGGCAGCTATCGCCCGGGCACAGGACCGCTGTAGCGCGATTGGTAGAATCCCTGCTGAAAGCTCAGGCCGCAGAAAGCAGCCCGCGCATCAGCAGACTGACCTACTTCAGGAAATCTCTGGCTGCCGGCTTCGGTGTCCCTACCGAGATTGATGACAGCGGCGAACCGATTTATCTTTACTCGTCCAAAGAAGTCGACCGGGCGGACTGTGTCTTCTCAGTAAACGGCGACAGTATGGAACCGATCTACCATGACGGCGACATGGTACTTGTGTCGCGCATTCCGGACGCTCCGAGTCTGCAGCCGGGCGAAGTCGGCGCATTCATCGTCGGTAATGAAACTTATATTAAGGTATATCGTGAGGAAGGTCTGGAATCCATGAACCCGGAATATCCGATCATGCACTTTGACGAAGCGGAATCAGTATACCTGATCGGCCGCGTCACGGGCATTCTGGATCCTGAGAAAATTGCTTCCGGAGAAGATATCGGAAAATATCAGTTGCTGCATCCGGATGAGGGCTGAACCTCATCCCTTCCGGAACCGGCCGCCGGTGCGAACATGCCCGGAACCAGAACCTGCCGCCTGTACGAACGTGCCCACATAAACTGCCTGCTGTACAGAACATGCCCACCGCGCCGGCAACTTGTCCACACAACTAAAAAAGGAGGTGAAAGTATGGACAAAGTCTATATCTGCATCGACCTGAAATCCTACTACGCCTCCGTCGAATGTGTCCACCGTGGTCTCGACCCGCTGAAAGCCAACCTTCTTGTCGCGGATCCGACGAGATCCGACCAGACCATCTGCCTCGCAGTCTCGCCGGCTCTCAAGGCAAGAGGTGTCCCCGGAAGGCCCAGGCTTTTCGAGGCAAAACAGGCTATCCGTAAATACGAAGCAATCTATCGGACCAGGATCAGCTATATTATCGCAATCCCACGTATGGCTGAGTACGAACGGATCTCCGCTCTGATCTACTCCATTTACCTGCGTTACGTAGCCGCGGAGGACGTCCATGTATATTCTATTGACGAATGCTTCATCGACTGCACTGCCTACCTTCACCTGTACCGGGAGGAAGCGGAGCGGCAGCATGTCCATCCGGCTCATGTTCTGGCCATGACCATGATCCGGGATGTCCTGAAAACAACCGGAATCACTGCAACTGTGGGAATCGGGACCAATCTCTATCTGGCAAAAGTCGCCATGGACATCGTTGCAAAAAAATCCCCCGCCGATAAAGACGGGGTCCGGATTGCTGAGCTGAATGAAGATTCCTACAAGTACCTCCTCTGGGACCACCGTCCTCTGACCGATTTCTGGCAAATCGGTCCCGGCAAGGCACGCAGGCTCTTAAAGGCCCATCTGAATACAATGGGTGATATTGCGGAACGGACACAGTGGGATGAGGAATTCTTCTACAAGACCTTCGGAATCGACGGTGAAATCCTGATCGACCATGCCTGGGGCATTGAGCCTGTCACCATGCAGGATATCAAGTACTATCATACCGACAGTCACAGCCTCTCCAACGGACAGGTCCTGCCGCGCCCATACCGGTACGCTGAGGCCAGAGTCGTCTTCCGTGAAATGATTGAAGTCCTATGCGCCGACATGATTCGTAAGAATCTGACTGCGCCAATCTTTACCTGGTGGGTCTCCTACGATTACAAGAGTCTGGAAGAATGCCCTTCCTATGACGGTCCGATCTCCATCGACTTTTATGGGCGGCTTCACCCGAAACACAGTAACGGAACTGTACGGATGAGGATACCAACCAATTCAGTTCGAGGTATTACTGCGTCGCTGACCGACTCATTTGATCGAAAAACCGACCATCGCCTGCTTTACCGCAGGCTTGGTGTGTGTGCTGTCGACACTTCGGAGGACAACGGCATCTATCAGCTGGACCTGTTCACAGACTTTGACGCTCTCGACCGCGAGAGGCGGATCCAGCGGGCAATGCTTGAAGTCCGAGCCAGATACGGCTCGAATGCAGTCATCAAGGGTATGAATCTTCTGGAAGGTGCGACCACGCTGGAACGGAATCAGCAGATCGGCGGTCACAGGGCGTGAGATGATGCACAGCAGGCACTCTCTTTCACCAAAAATGCATTGAGCCATGCCTCGCTCCGCCCCGGTCGGACATCCGTCGTAATAAACACCTCCGCAGTCCGAAGGCCGGGAACTTCCCCAAGGAGCTTCTCCAGCTCTTTCTCCGTCAGGTCAGTGAAGTATCTTCCGTTCCTTATGCCCTCGAACTCTCCATATTTGAAAGATACGTAAAAACAACCGCCGTCCCTCAGATGCTCTGTCATTTTTCGCAGTACCGGAGGAATTTCATTCATTTGCAAATGCAGCAGCGACGAACATGCCCACACCCCATCAAAGCTCCCTTCCGGCTCATATTCCCGGAAGTCAGCTACGATGACCCGCTGTCCAATGTATTCTTCCGCCAGCGCCGCAAGGGTCTCCGACCCATCCACCGAGACTACAGAAAATCCCCGTTGTAAAAAGGCGAGGCTGTCCCTTCCTGCTCCGCATCCCAGATCAAGAATTCGCCCTGCGATGGGGAGATATTTCAGAAATCGCTGTTGAATATCGGTGAAGTCGACATTGACGGTGCCTGCGAAGAAGTCTGCTGCTTTTTGATTGTAATAATCTATTGTGAGGTTATCATTCTCCATTTTTGCTCCTGTTCTAATCGGTTGCTGCATCCTTTTGCATTCACTCTCTGTTCAGCTAGCACATCTTCCACAAGGCTCATACTCATCCGCAACAGCGTCATAAAGGGTCGTGCCGATCGCATTTTCCCCCGCACAGTCTGCGCTAAAATGATACTTTTCTCCGGTAGGTGTGACAAAAACTATTTTTCCATCCGTTGAATCCAACCCTTTAATACTGTAACCGATTCCTCGCCATTCATCTTCCGGTAAATTGGCAAGATCATAAGATGAAAGAATATATAAATCGGATGTACCTGGACTTATGGCTGTAACGACAGCCTTCACAATTGTCTCATTTCCGGATTCATTACTAGAAATATCTGTAATTTCTGAAGAAAGGAGAGCGGAATCATAACTGATATAAAAATCCTCAGCTCTCAGATCCGCAGGCGTTGCAGTAATAGTGAGTGTCAGTTTTTCTCCATTTCCCAGTGTGATCGGATCGTATGAAACATGCAGATAATCCTGATCTGCTCTTGCGCTGCACTTTTCAATTCTTATGTAAGTGTTTTCTCCAT
>CAMNDN010000116.1:0-4303 GCA_946535445.1 uncultured Lachnospiraceae bacterium | reverse complement strand
TTTGGGCGGAGAAAGAGCGGTCCTTCTTGTCTTGGTCAGAGAAAGACTGTCCTTTCCTGCCTTAAAAGGAGGATCAGGGCAGGCCTGAGAGACTTGCATATTGTCTTCAATCCTGTATAATTTCATTTGTATTAATTCTTTTGAAAGATTTTATTTTTAGTTTTTTGTATCATTTGAATCAACACATGCCGCAATTCGTATATTGAGGTCCGGGTGGCATTTGTATATCATATTTTATTGGTATAGGTGATTAATGAATTATATTGTTTTGGATCTGGAATGGAACCAGTGCCCGTACGGCAAGTCCAGAGAAATCGAAAAACTTCCCTTTGAGATCATCGAGATCGGTGCTGTCAAAGTGAACGAAAAAAAGGAGATCATCGATACGTATCACTGTCTGATCAAGCCGGTGATCTACCGGAAGATCCACTTTCGCACGAAAGAAGTCATCACGGTGACGATGGATGAACTGCAGAAGAGCGGCGTCCTTTTCCCCGAGGCGGCCAGGGAGTTCCTCGAATGGTGCGGCAGCGGCTACCGCTTCTGTACATGGGGGACGACGGACCTGACGGAGCTTCAGCGAAATCTTTCTTATTATTATATGGAAGATTTACTCCCGGGGCCTATTCTGTACGAGGATGTTCAGAAACTGTTCGCGCTGACCTTTGAGACGCGGAAAGACCGGAGAGCGCTGGAATACGCTGTCGATTATCTGAGCATAGAGGACAACGGAGAATTTCATCAGGCACTGGACGACGCGGTCTATACCGCCAAGGTTCTCAGTTACATTCCGGACAATATCATCGAAGAAAATTATTCGATCGACTGCTTTCAGAACCCGAAAAGCAGGGCGGAGGAGATCCGGATCCGCTACAATACCTATGAGAAGTTCATATCCAGAGAATTTGCGACAAAAGAGCAGGTGATGGAGGACCGCGAGGTCGCTTCCCTCCGCTGTTTTGTCTGTCACCGGAACGCAAAGCGGAAGATAAAGTGGTTCTCCGACAACGGTCGGAACCATTTTGCCGTCGGCTATTGTGAGGAGCATGGATTTGTCAAGAGCAAAGTCCGCGTCAGAAAAGCCGCTGACGGGAAGTTCTTCGCGATCAAGACGACGAAACAGGTCGGGGAGGCCGAGCTGGAAAAGATCCGGAACAAGCAGCTCACTCTTCGGTTGAAACGGCAGAAGAAAGAAAAAGGTTGAACAAGAGTCGATTACCGGGCTGAAAATGTTAAAACAAGCCGTGGTAAGACACAGAATTTTTACAAAATGATTAAAAAAAGTCCCTGGTCATCGGCTGACAACCGTTTTTCATTGTGCTATAATTCTGTTATCTATCAGAGTGTCGCACTATGCCCATGCGATACAGACCGACAGAAGCACATTAACAGCCAGGGGAGGTACAAAATTTGAGAAGGAGGAGAAAACAGATAACAAGCGTTGTCATAGCGGGTGTTATGACGATAGCTCTCCTGAATCCGGTTCAGACCTGGTCTGATTCATTTGTGGAAGATATTCCCGTCAGCGAGGAAGCGTTCAATTACGGGACAACGAGTCCTGAAGCAACGGACGAATATTATGAAGAAGTAACTGAGAGCTCATGGGGCGATGATACCGGTGGGGAGAATGTTTCGGTATCAGAGACCGGTGAGGATGGGGCTGAAGGGAATGTAGATGAAGCTGGACAGACAGTTGAGTCTTCGATACCGGAAGTAACTGAAGACGGGGCGGAAAATATTGATGACGCGAGCATTGATGATCTGTCCACCTATGACGACACAAGTTCCGATCTGCCGGATGACAGTTCAACGGCTCCGCCGGATGACAGCTCAACGGCTCCGCCGGATGACAGCTCGGCAGATGATTCCAAGCCGACGGTCAGCCCGACCGTGACACCGACCGTCACTCCGAAGGTCACAGGTAAAGTTACACCGACGGTCACACCGTCTGCGTCACCTACGCCGACGCCGAAGACAAAGTTCACGCTTACAATTTACTACGTATTCCCGGGTGGGGGACATGCGGACAGCACCTATAAGGAGACACTGAAAGTCGGAGACAAGTATAGCGTACAGAGCCCGTCAGTAGAAGGATATGTTCCTGATCAGGCAGTTATTAACGGCACGATGAAGTCCTCGGATGCCAGCTATACGGTCACATATGAACCCGTCAAAAATCCTGAGGAGTTTACACTGACGATTCAGTACGTAGATCAGAACGGTAATCCTATCTACGATTCGTACTCCGGAAAGTATCACTACGGTGACACTTATAATGTTGTCTCACCTTCAATATCCGGCTATACGGCGCAGAGCGCTTCGGTAGCGGGTACGATTACAGGGAGTGTGGGATTTGTCGTTACCTATACGGTAAATGCGCAGCCTGTACCGACGCCGAGCGTGACCTACACGGTGCGCACACCGGCGCAGGCATACCATGCGGCATCCTACTACACGCAGAAGCAGGTGAATCCGGAACTTGCCGGTTTCTCCAAGATCAGTAAAGTTTATGCTCTCGCAAAGTGCGATTCGTTCCTCAATGTTCGTGAGGGAAAGAGCTACAGCAACCGAATTGTCGGTGTCCTCTATCCGAATAATCTCTGCTACATCATTGATAACTCGGATGAGAAATGGACTTATATCGAGTCCGGTACGGTCAGAGGATTTGTCGATAAGCAGTATCTTCTGACAGGAAAGAAAGCCAACCAGTACGTTCGCAAGACGGGCGAAAGCAAGATGACGCTTGCAAAGCAGATCATAGCGCCGGCCAACAACACGGCTTTCCGATTTTCCCTGAAGACCGTCAGAGAGCTGCCGTCGAGCTTCAATTACCGCTCGGCGACCACAACGGCGGACAGACAGGCGATGATCGCATTTTCAGAACAGTTCCTCGGCAATCCGTATGTATGGGGTGGAGAGTCGCTCACCGAAGGATGCGACTGCTCAGGTTTCACCATGCTGATCTACCGCCAGTTCGGTATTGAGTTGCCGAGATGTTCTTACGAACAGGCCGAAATCGGAACGAAGATCAATGCGATGGATGCCCTTCCGGGAGACCTTCTCTTCTACGCGAGAGACGGTGCCGTATACCACGTACTGATGTACATCGGCAACGGACAGGCCATAAACGCTTCTTCGTCCACGACCGGTATCATCATCTCGAATGTCGATTACAACAAGACATGCTGGGGTGTCAGAGTTATTGAGGATGCAGCGGCATCTTCGACTCAGGTCAGCGAGCTGGTCGAAATCGGACAGCGCGCGAAGGACGGCGACGAATCCGCTCAGCAGGAAATCATCCAGGCCCTTGTAACCGCATCCAAGGATGAGTGGTCACAGTACGGATACCTTCCGTCAGTTCTGATCGCACAGGTCATCGAGGAGACGAACTGGTTATCCTTTGAATCGGAAACGCTTGGAGGCATTCAGCCGGAAGACAATAACGTCCTCAGCATGACCGAGGAGATCACCGATGAAGAGTGGGCAAGCCCATGGACCGGTGAGACCGCGAATCGAACCATAGCGCAGTGGGATGGCAAGAAAGATGTGTACGGAGAGGAATCCGTACGAACCTATGAAGATATGGAAGCATGCCTTGCGGATTATGCGGCATATCAGACAAGCCTGCATCCTGAGATTGCAAATGAGACCGATGTCGAAGTCGTCGTCGGAGCAAGTATCGAGACTGAAGTTGTTGAGCCGGAATACGATACCACCATTACAGATATCATCGATGAGTACAATCTTACACAGTATGATTCGATTGCACAGGTCGGTGAGTCACCGGTGGATCCGACGAACTACACGCAGGAAGAGCTTGAGCTCATCTGGGCTATCGTTGCTCAGGAAGACGACACATGCTATGAAGGTGCTCTCGCAGTTATCTCTTCCGCTATGAACCGCGCGGATGCGAACTATGGCGGATATGGTACGACAGCGCTCGAGCAGCTGACAGCGGATGGACAGTACTGCTACTCACCGAAGGTTTCCGATCCGTCTCTGTACCAGAGACGACTCGGCGGAAATGTTCCGGATTTCGTTATTCAGGCCGTTTCGGATTGCCTGACACAGGGCGTCAGAAACTGTACATACCTGAACTTCAGAAGTTCGAACAGAACGGGCGATTACGTCCAGATCGGCGGAAACTGGTACTTCTAAAAAAGCAAGAATTTGTTGCTGAAATAATGACAGGCATGATCGTGAGGGTCGTGCCTGTTTTTTTGTGAAAATGCGGCTGGTGAGCAGGAGAATATGCAGGCTGAAGCCCTCGCACAGGAGCGCAAAGAGCCGCTGTGCGGTTCTT
>CAMNDN010000115.1:0-4372 GCA_946535445.1 uncultured Lachnospiraceae bacterium | reverse complement strand
GCGTCCGGCAAAGTGATGTTGGTCACGCGAAGGTCCGGATAATGCTTTGCGATATAATCCGTTATGACCTCGCCGAAGCCGCCGCGCTTAATATTTTCCTCCAGCGTTATAATGTACTTATGGTTCTTCGCCAGATAGTCGATCATGTCCGTATCAACGGGCTTTATGAATCTGCCGTTCACCAGCGTGCAGGGATATCCTTTATCCTTCAGCTTCTGACGGATATGTTCCGCTGTACTGACCATGCTGCCGACAGCCACGAGCGCAATATCTTTCTCCTCGTAGACCATTTCGCTCTTTCCGTATTCGAGCGGGGCGCGCTTTTTCTCCAGACCGTCGTATGCGACGCCTCTCGGGTAGCGGATCGCGACCGGTCGTTCCAGAGCGAAGGCAAATTCCATCATGTCCTGAAGCTCCCACTTATTCTTCGGTGCCATGACCGTCATGTTCGGAATAGATGACAGGTAAGTCAGGTCAAATATCCCCTGATGCGTCTCACCGTCCGCACCGACCAGACCGGCCCGGTCTATGCAGAAGACGACCGGCAGTTCCTGAAGACATACATCCATGAGAATCTGATCGTATGCCCTCTGAAGGAAGGATGAGTAGACTGCCACGACCGGCTTCAGACCCGCGGAGGCCATTCCCGCTGCCGTTGTAACGGCATGCTGCTCCGCGATACCCACATCGAAGAACCGGTCAGGGAATATCCTCGAGAATTCGGACAGTCCTGTACCGTCAGGCATTGCCGCAGTGACGGCCACGATTTTCCGGTCACGCGCCGCCATGGAACATAGCTTGTCCGAAAAGACATTGGTATATCCCGGCTTTCCGTTTCCGCCCTCCGGTTTCCCGGTCACTTTATTGAAGTGACCGATACCGTGGAATTTCTCGGGATGCCTTTCCGCAGGAGCATAACCTTTCCCCTTTTTCGTCACGACATGGATCAGTACGGAATGATTGATCCTCTTCGCGTCGTGCATGATTTTGGTCAGCTGACGGATATCATGACCGTCCACCGGTCCGAGGTAGGTGATGCCCATATTTTCAAAGAGCATACCCGGAACGACCATCTGCTTGATGGTGTTCTTCGTGCGGACGATCACATCCGCCACCGGATCGCCGACCACAGGAAGACTTCTTAAGTGATCCTCCACGTTCTTTTTCAGCGTGATATATCCTTCCGCCGCGCGTATATCCGTAAGGTAGGTCGACATCCCGCCGACATTCGGAGAGATGGACATATTGTTGTCATTCAGAATAATAATGAAATTGGTCTTTCGGTCTCCCAGGTTGTTCAGCGCCTCATAGGCTTCTCCTCCTGTCAGGGCTCCGTCACCGATCACCGATACGACTTTATAATTCTCACCGAGGATGTCTCTTGCCTGTACGATTCCGAGTCCGGCAGAGATGGACGTTGAGCTGTGTCCCGTGTCAAATGCGTCACACGGGCTCTCCTTGCGCTTGGGAAATCCGCTCAAGCCTCCGTACTTGCGCAGATCTTCGAATCCGCTCTTTCGTCCGCTCAGGATCTTATGTGTGTAAGCCTGGTGGCCGACATCCCAGATCACCTTGTCCCTCGGAAGATCGAACACCCGATACAATGCGATCGTCAGCTCGACAACGCCGAGATTGGATGCAAGATGACCGCCGGTATGACTGATCTTATCAATCAGGAAATCACGAATTTCACCGGCCAGGATCTCCATCTCCGGATACGTCAGTTTCTTTATATCACCAGGTTCATTGATTTTTTCCAGTATCATCTCATTCTTGTGCCTTTACATATAAATTTTTTTACAGTACTGCTCAAAAAATACGTAAACAAACTCTTCTCATTATACCATACAGCGCTTTTATCTCCCACGAAAATAAGTATAAACTGAGTCTGTGTTGTACCCACCTTCGACAATAAGTATAATCTGAGTCTGTGTTGTACTCACCTTCGACAATACGTATGTATTTAATCCTGCGCCGTATTTTTCACGATCTGCCATGCATCGATGAGGCGGTCCAGAGACCAGGCTGCATTTGCCGGGGAAGTCGACGGCAGCGTGATGCTGGTGCGGCCGAGTGCCTTGGACTGGTACTTGTCAAATACACGCCCGGAGGCTTTGCCGTTTGTAAAAATCTGTACAATATCCGCACACTCTATGATCCGGCCGAGATCTGTAGGGACCGCATTCCGGATACTCGCATCGGAGGCTCCGTATATATCACACTCATAGATGGAATCCCACATGGCGATCCGGTTCGCGATCAGAAAAGCCCGCTTCTCCTCGATGCTCTGAAAGTCCGGCCGATCGTAGAGACGAGCCATGACTTTCCAGAAACGGTTCTGCGGATGTCCGTAGAAAAACTGTGCCTCTCTGGATTTCGGGGACGGAAAAGAGCCCAGAATGAGGATCCTGGAGTTCTTATCATACTGAGGCGGTATGTTATGTACGACGTGGGTCAGTTTCTTTTCCATTTTTTCTCCGTTGAATTATGCGTAAAAAAGCT
Organism: uncultured Lachnospiraceae bacterium; assembly: GCA_946535445.1. GTDB lineage: Bacteria > Bacillota > Clostridia > Lachnospirales > Lachnospiraceae > Chordicoccus. Next base: position 1,870 of record CAMNDN010000115.1, on the reverse strand, counting down.
GCTGCGCTCATGGCGCAACAGCTCCATTGTAATTCAGTTCATGTTTTTCGTCCAGTACAAAAACCTTTATGACTATATTCTGGAGTATCCGTAGCCGTTACAGATCGCGTCTACCTTGATACCTTTCTTGCACAGCGGGCAGTCATTGTGCGGAAAAGACTTATAGTCCGGAACATCTTTCGGACTGAAAAGAGAGCATACCCTGATACCCGAAACCGATGTGATCGCAGAGAAGATCGTTGCAAATCCCACGACTTTGCCGCCATAATAGTTGACTGTCTGGGCTGCATGTCTCAGTGTTCCGCCGGTCGTTGCGCTTGCAAGCAGGACCAGAACGTTTTTATTCCTGATCATATATTCACTGCTCTCTCTGAAGATCATCTGCCCCGTCATTCTGGATTCCGGAGCTACGACATACATGGTCTTATGCATGTTCGCGGAAAGTATTCCTGCTCTTGTCAGTGAATCCGCAAGATAGGCACCGATTACATCCATTCCCTCAAGGCATACAATCGTATCAATTATCGTGTCTGTGCTGAAATATTCACTTATTGCGTTCGCAGCTGCCTTGGCTTCGGCCTGACGACGTGAAATCGTAGTCATATCGAAATAATAATTGATATGGGAATTCGGAGTAACAAAATGGCCGGGGATGACTCTGAGAATTACATTATGATACCTTTTGGATTCCAGTTTTGTATAAGCCTCCATACGCCCTCCTGGATTGTCGAAATTGCATAATTATCAGTTCTCTACCTTTTTGATTATAGTGCATTTTAGCAAGGTATGCAACTTTTTTGATTTATCTTAAAGGAACATTAATAATTCAGGTTTTCAGATAAGACCGAGATGCCGCAGTGCATTCCTGATACCGTCCTCATGGATGCCGGTCGTTACATAATCCGCGGCCTCTTTGGCCACATCCGTTCCGTTGCCCATCGCGATCCCCAGGCCGGCTGCCCTGAGCATCTCGAGATCATTGACACTGTCTCCGATCGAAACCGTATTCCTCACCGGTACACCCGTAAGCTCACATACCTTTTCTATCCCGGTACCTTTCGAAAAGCCCAGAGGGACCATCTCGGCCACCGTATCCGTGTGGACGAGATAACTGAGCAGGTCGGCGAGTTCTTCAAAACAAGGGTTGATCAGTTCGGGATCATCCATCGCGCAGGAGAACTTGGATGCTTCCCATCTTCCCCAGTGATCCCGGATGCTGCGAAGCGCATCGCCCATCTCCCCGCGGACACGGTCGCCATATGCATCATGCCCAAAATCTTCATCGTCAAAATAAAGGTATTCCTTGCCTTCCAGGATCGGCCGCATCTTATATTTTCTGACGGTGCGTATACATCTCTCGAGATCACGGGCTGACATCTCATAGGAGAATACTACACGGTCCCAGTCCATCTTTACCGTGATGTCAGTGAAGTGATCCCGGGGTACCGCCTTCGGGATCCCGCAATCTCCCGCACCCGGCATTTTCAGACAGTCCGGTGTGCATTCAATCATCTCCCCGCAGGAAGAGACAACGCCGTCAAAGCCAATCGAAAACAGATCTTCGCTGCGGATAAAGCCGCGGGACCTGCCGCTGTTGATGAAGGCCAGGTGGCCGTTCTGCCTGAGTTTTTTTATGGCGCTGCGTGTGCTGTCCGGAATGATGAGATGGTAGTCCCAGAGGGTATTGTCTATGTCAAAAAATACTATTTTTCTTTCAGATGTCTGCATTTTCAGTTGTTAAGCCTTTCATATCGTTTCCAATATAATACACTTTTATTCTGCGTCCGTCTAATAAAAATGCCGCTGCGTTGATCTCCCTCATTTGATCAACGCAGCGGTCTTCTACTCTGTATCAGCCGTTTTCGGACGG
>CAMNDN010000114.1:0-4391 GCA_946535445.1 uncultured Lachnospiraceae bacterium | reverse complement strand
GCAGACGCCTTTGAGGCAGACGCCTTTGAAGCAGACGCTCTGATATCAGAAGGTACGGATCCAAAAGATCCGGAAACCGAAGGTTTGGGCGCAAACGGCTTCGCATGGATCGCATCCCGCATATCCCTGCCGAATCCTCCCTTCAGATTGCCAATCGAATTTTTTGTCGGGGCTTTCTTTCCCTGATCGAGCTGATCACGGGATATCTCCCGTACAAAGCGCGAAACGGGATGCGGCTCGATCTGACCGCGAATCATTCGTTCACTCGCGGCAGTCAGGGTAAGAAGCTCCTTGGCCCTGGTAATTCCTACATAACAGAGTCGTCTCTCTTCCTCAATTTCATCCTCAGGGTCATCGGAGTTGATGGACATCGAGCTGGGGAAAAGCCCTTCCTCCATCCCCGCCATATAAACAACGGGGAACTCCAGCCCCTTGGCAGAGTGAAGCGTCATGAGAAGGACACGGTCATCTCCGTCTTCGACTGTATCAATATCCGCTATCAGGGCTACTTCCTCAAGAAATCCGGAGAGTGTGGGATAATCGGCATTTGTCTCATACTGAGCAGCCTTTGAGATCAATTCATCAATGTTCTCAAGACGTTCTTTCGATTCATCCGTATCCTCCGCCTCCAGGGATTCTCTGTAACCGGAGTCCGTAACGACCATTCTGACAAGCTGCGAGACTGTCGAATGAACGGCTTCCTTTCGAAACTCCTCGATAAGAGACGTAAATTTCCCGATCTTCCCGGAAGTTGCCTTAGACAGTCCGGGAATACGGGAAGCTTCCCGCGCTGCGTCGAAAAAAGACATTCCGGCATCAACAGCATAGGCACTGACTTTGTTGACCGTGGTCTGACCGATTCCTCTCTTGGGTACATTTACGATCCGCATGGAGGCCAGATCATCGACTCCGTTGTCGATTGTCTTAAGATAGGCCAGTACATCCTTGATTTCCCGCCTGGCGTAAAAATTAACCCCGCCCACAAGCTTATAGGGAATATTCAGGAACAGGCATTTCTCTTCAAAAAGGCGCGACTGAGCGTTCGTCCGGTACAGTACCGCAAAATCCTTATAATTTCTCTCGCCGCTGCGGACCATTCGTCCGATCTCGACAACAACGTAATCAGCCTCATCGTATCCGGTCGAAAATCTGCGGAAACGAACTCTTTCTCCCGCCCCGTTTTCTGTCCAGAGCTTTTTTGATTTTCGTCCTCGATTATTCCGGATCACCTCATTTGCGGCATTCAGAATATTCGATGTCGATCGATAATTCTGTTCCAGACGAATCACTTTCGCATCCGGGAAAATCTGCTCAAAGTTGAGAATATTACGGATGTTTGCTCCTCGGAATTTATAGATGCTCTGATCATCATCACCGACTACACAGAGATTTTTATGTCTGTCTGCCAGTCTGCTGACGAATTCGAACTGGACCGTATTGGTATCCTGATATTCATCGACCATCAGATAGTGGAAACGCTCCTGATAAAGTTGGAGGACTTCAGGATGTTTGTCGAACAGTTCTACGGTATTGACCAGCAGATCGTCGAAATCCATGGCATTGTTCTCTTTCAGCCTGGCCTGATATTCCTCATAAAAATCTGAAACAAGCCCGCCCCAATAGTCGGAACCGTTGATTTTCGCATATTGTTTTGGCGTTACATGCTCGTTTTTTGCGGAGGAGATCGCATGAAGGACTGCCCGCTCTTTTATTCTCTTGGTATCCACTTTTTTGCGGCGAAATATTTCTTTCATGACCTGAAGGGAGTCATCCGTATCGTAGATCGTAAAATATCGGGTGAATCCCAGAAGCTCCGCATGCCGCCGCAGGATCCTCACGCAGCAGGAGTGGAATGTCATGACCCAGATCTGCCCGGCTTCAAAACCGATCATATCATCGACGCGGCTGCGCATTTCAGCTGCTGCCTTGTTCGTAAAGGTGATGGCCAGGATCTGTGAAGGGTAAACATCCATGACATTGACCAGATATGAAATTCTGTGAACAAGAACCCTTGTCTTGCCGGAACCTGCCCCGGCAAGGATCAGTACCGGCCCCTCTGTCTGCAGGACAGCTTCACGCTGCTCATTATTCAGACCGGCCGTTATTTCGTTTGCCTTCATGTAACAGAAAACTCCTTAATTATTGACCGGACGCTGCCGTCCGGAGATACAGTATAACATATATTTTTCTCATCTTGCTAAATAGTTTTAAAAACGATATGATGAAATAAGGAGGTGACAGGAAATGGATGAGCAGCTCAGAATTTTATTTAAGAATATTACGGGAAGTCTCACGGATCTTGATTCTATAAGTCCGAACACAGTTCCGAACATCGATCTTTATATGGATCAGATCACGTCTTTCATGGATGATGAGCTTGCCGGATGCAAGAGATATCCACATGAAAAGATCCTCACCAAGACCATGATCAACAACTACACGAAAAATAAGCTGATCCCACCGCCTAAAAAAAAGAAATATTCCAAAGAGCATCTTCTCCTTCTGATTTTCGTATATTATATGAAAGACTTCCTGTCTATCAATGACATTCGGAAAATCCTGAATCCCCTCAGCACACGCTTCTTCAGTAACGAAGAGGGCGTCACCCTCTCAGAAGTATACGATACGATATTCAGTCTGGAAAAAAAACAGGCTGACAATATCACCGATGATGTTCAGCGAAAGTACAAAGACGCGAAGAATGCCTTTCCGAATGCTAAGCCCGGGGATGAGGAGTATCTCAGGACATTCTCCCTGATCTGTCTTCTGAGTTATGATGTGTATATAAAAAAGCAGCTGATCGAACGCCTTCTCGATAACATGGATGAGAACGGCAATCTGAACCTGACCGAATCCGACCCATAAAGCCAAATCGAACCACTGTACATCCTGTTGAGGATACAGTGGTTCTTCTTCATTCTCTTATACCTGCTTACAGCGGCACTCACTCCTGCTCTTTCTTTTTTTCAGCAAGACGATTCCAGACAATATCATAGCCATTATTACCATAATTCAGGGAACGGTTCACGCGGCTGATCGTCGCTGTCGACGCACCGGTCTTTTCAGAAATATCCAGATATGTCTGCTTATTTCTCAGCATACCCGCTACTTCATATCGCTGAGAAAGTGAAAGAATCTCATTGATTGTGCACACATCTTCGAAAAAATCATAAGCTTCTTCTCTTGTCTCCAGGCACAAAATAGCATCAAACAGACTGTCGACTGCTTCCGTATGAAGCTTCTTGTTCATCTTTCTTCTCTCCTTATCTTGTGTTGCAATACATACCGCTGTTTCAATTATACTATAATTGAGACACACTTTTCCACTATTTCACGTTAAATCTTTCATACTTTGCAGTAAAAAAGTAGTTTGTGCAATAGCATACACAAAACAGGTCCTGTTGATAAGAAATCCGACTTTAGAGCAATTTTTCCATAACATACATATATATTTCCTGCGACTTGGATGGCCAGTGGGCGCAGACTCTTTCAGCCTCCTCCTCGGTAGGCACCGTGAAAGTGAGGTCGATCAGCTTCTCTTTCCCCTCCTGCACATAGCATCGGACAGCATATTCCCGGGTCTCTGTCCTCACGTAATCGGCTCTCGTGCAGCTTTCATTACGCATTTCAAATGCGTTCTCTACGAGGTACTCATCAATATCCGCTTTGATCGCATCCGATATCATATAGGAGAAGTATTCAAGAGTCTTCTCTCCATCCTGCGTTGCCTGATACGTGGAAGTATTTCGGATTTTGTCCCCGATTATGAGTTTTGCCTCCAGGAGATCGTTTATGACCTCCTGCACATGAAAATAATCCGTATATTCCTTGCCTACTATGAATTCCGTGATCTGTGCATTCGTAAGCGGGAACGTAACTTTCCTCAGCATGTACAGAATAATCAGTTTATATAATGTTGACGCTTCAGCCATTCTGTTTTCTCCTTAATCTATTCCTTCTGCCTGTGATTCCCTTAAGAACTTCAGATGCTCGCTTATTACTTTTTCGTAACCGATATCTGTCGGTTCATAAAACTTCTCATCAATTATTTCATCCGGCAGATATTGCTGTACAACATAATGATTCGGGAAGTCATGTGCGTATTTGTACCCTACAGCCTGCGGAATATCCCCTTCCCCGTTGGCATGTATATTTTTCAAATGCCCGGGTACCGTAGTTTTCACTTTCTGAACATTTTCGAGGGCTTTCCCGATCGCCATGTAGGAGGCATTGCTTTTCGGTGCGCATGCTACATAGATAGCCGCCTGAGCAAGGAGGATCCTTGCTTCAGGCATTCCTACCCGCTCAACCGCAAGGCAGGCAGATGTCGCGACCGTGAGGGCCATAGGATCAGCATTTCCGACATCCTCAGAGGCGCAGATCATGATCCT
>CAMNDN010000113.1:0-4412 GCA_946535445.1 uncultured Lachnospiraceae bacterium | reverse complement strand
TCAATTCGTCACCCGGTCTTCAAGCTTTCAAAACAGAGATATGCTATCCTTATAAATATATGAGTATTCCGGCAAAGGCGGCCCTGTTTTAAGGGCAGACTCATTCCATCTGACAAGGAGGAAACATTATGCGTAAAAATTACATCAGAGTGATGCTTGCAGGCGCTTTATGCTGCCTTTTCCTGAACGCCTGCTCTGCGGCTTATGCGGCTACGGACGCTGAAACCGCAGCGGCAAAAGAAAGTGCGCAGGAGACGGCTTCTGAAGAAAAGCCGGCACAGGTCTCGGCGCAGGAGGCTCTCGACCTTCTGGCGGACCTTTTAAACGGCGGAAAGGGATCCGGTAACGCCGAAGTACAAAAGAGCGGTTCGAACACGATCGTTATGAATGCCGAGACGGCTGACCCGGCAGAGTCTGTCGGGGAACCCCGTACCATTACGGTCAATGCTTCCGGCACCGCCAAGGCTGTTCCCGACAAGGCCGAGATCTCCTTCGGCGTCACCACGCAGGCCGCGACCGCTGAAGAGGCGCAGAAGGAAAATGCCGAAAAGATCGACCAGGTCATTGCCCATCTGAAGGAGCGGGGCGTGGAAGAAACCAGTATCCAGACCTCTTCCTATAACCTGTATCCGGAATATGATTATAACGGCAAGACACCGAAGATCACCGGATATCAGGTCCGCACCTCCCTCACCGTCTCCGACCAGGAGATCGAAGAGGCCGGAGACATCGTCAGCGAGTGCGTGTCTCTCGGCATTAACGATGTGGATAACTTCCGTTTCTATGCCAGCAGCTACGACGAGGCATATGAGGACGCACTGAAATCAGCTGTCTCGGCAGCAGAGAAAAAAGCAGCTGTGCTTGCGGAAGCCTCGGGCGGGAAGCTTGGCTCTGTGCTCTCTCTCAGTGAAGGCTATCAGAACACCGCTTACCGCTATGCCAAGGCCAATTACGCAATGACGGAAGAAGCGGCAGCCGACTCCGCTTCCGGCTTCGGAATGGCCGTCATGCCCGGAGAAGCTTCGATTGAAGCCCGGGTCACCGTTACCTTTGAACTCAGATAAGGCATTTAAACCGCCGTACAGGGTCAGCACAGTTCAGACAGGATAACTGTCAGAACTGTATGAAGAGCAGCTCTATGCCTGCCGAAAAGCACCTAAAATGCTTTTCATTCCTTCGATCAGGCAGGTGATGAACAGCTGCCTTGAAGACAAAGAACTCCGGAACAGGATTATTCCTGGATCCGGAGTTTTTATGCTGCTCAGTTATATCCGTAATTCAGATGTGGATCAGTCCGAGAACATTTGCCACGGAGCTGATGAGGATCACCAGCAGGAACGCGATCGCTACATAGCGGAGCACAAAGCGGTAGACACCCCTGCGCTTGAATTTGGAGGATCCGCCGTAGGTCACTTCTTCTTCGATCTTGTCAATGCCGATGTGCCGGAGAACCAGCAGACAGATCGTGATCGCTGAGATCGGCATCATGACGGAGTTCGTCGTAAAGTCAAAGAAGTCAAGTATTCCCATGCCAAAGATCTGTACAGACTCCAGTACATTGAAGCCCAGGCAGTTCAGAATGCCGAGCAGCAGCATCTCTGCACCGATCAGAGCCGTTCCGGTCTTCCGGTTTAAATGCAGCTCATCCTCGAGAGTGGATGCACAGCTTTCCGCAAGGGCAATCGCACTCGTAAGAGCCGCAAACAGCACGAGGACGAAAAACAGAATGCCGATAAGGCGGCCAAAGCCCATGCTTAAGAAAATCTTCGGCATGGTCACAAACATCAGAGAGGGTCCGGACTGCAGCACATCCGGCGCACCGCCGGAAAAGGCGAACACTGCCGGAATGATCATAAGACCCGCCATAATGGCAATGGCGGTATCAAAGACCTCGACCTGTATGGAAGCGGTCTCCATGTCGACATCTTTCTTCATATAGGAACCAAAGGTCACGAGAATTCCCATGGCGATCGACAGGGAGTAGAACATCTGTCCCAATGCGGCCACGACCGTCATCCAGGAAAAATGCGCAAAATTCGGGATCAGGAAATACTTCACGCCCTCCATAGCTCCCGGACGCGTCATGGAATAGACCGCAATGATCAGCGCCAGAACCACCAGCACCGGCATCACCAGACGGGAGATCCACTCGATTCCGTTCTCGACGCCGCGGAAGATCACGAACAGGACCAGAAATACAAACACGCAGAACCAGAGGACCTGCTGCCCCGGGCTTGCGATAAAGCTTCCGAAGAACGCATCCTCCGCGAGTCCGGCCTGGTTTCCGATGATATATTCATAAAGGTACTTGCAGACCCATCCGCCGATGACCGAATAGTAGGGCGCGATCAGCATCGGAATGATGGCGTTGATCCATCCGCCGAAGCGGTTGGCTGCTGTATCTCCGAACTTGCGGAAGGCTCCTACCGGGCTCTTTCCTGTCATACGGCCGAGTGCGGTCTCTGAAATCAGCATGGTATAGCCGAAGGTCAGTGTCAGGATGATATATACCAGCAGAAACATCCCTCCGCCGTATCTGGCGGCCAGATACGGAAATCTCCATATATTACCAAGTCCCACGGAAGCACCCGCAGCGGAAAGGATGAACCCCATCCTGCCGGAAAAGGTGCTGCGATTCTTTTGTTCCATAGCCATTCCCCTAACTTAAAAAGTCAGCTTTCTTTCTATTTTTCGGCAGTTTCAGCCTGCCGGCATGGGAAGTTTAAGGTATCATTGCAAAATTGTCAATGTATGTATGAAAAAAAGGAATATCCTTAGCTTTGGCCTGGTGTAGAAATATGGTATAATTCATTTTATAATATTATATGATGTTATATTATTTAAAAATTTGTGTCACACTACCACGATTTGTAGCACTCTGTTCTGTTACTTTTCTGCCTGTCCTGTGTTAGTGTGGCTATAGATCCAAAGGGATTATTTACATTCTATTACGATTTCAGAATTGACTATTCCAATATGGCAGAATATCTATTTGGAAAAAAAATAAAACACCAGCGCCTCAGTCGAAAGATGACCCAGGTGCAGCTTGCTAAAGCAGTGCACATGAGCAGAAATACGATTTCGGCCTATGAGACAGGATATCGTAAAGATCCTCCCCGGGATAATGTCAACCGACTTGCCCAATTCTTCAATGTACCTGTCGTTTATCTGATTGATGATTCAATCCCGGTCACTCCCTCTGTGGATGTCAGTGACCTTCCTTCCCAGGATGTCGCAATGCTGAATCAATTCGCAGATGATATGCGGGAATTCAGACAAGGTTTAAACAAAAGGATGGAAGCATACAAACAAAGACTTACAGAAACGACTGCGCCCGTCATTCATCAGCCTGCTGAAGATACGGAAGAAACGTCCAAAAAGAATATTGAAAAAACGCCTGAAGACGTATAATCAGCTGCTTTCGATTATCTTTCTACATTTATTACAATTTATAACGTTTCGTTATACCTCCCCTATGTGAGACCTGTTGTTCTCGCACAGGGGATTTTTGTATATAATTTTGTACATAAGCATTGCAGGTACAGCATGTGAAATGTCTTCCTGTGCTTCTGTCCGTTCCGCGCTGCGCGATGACATTCAGGAGGAATGCGATCAGGCACTGGCTGAGCACCGCGTGAAGGCCGGCCACGTTGTGGTCATCCGCTACGAGGGTCCGAAGGGAGGACCGGGCATGCGCGAAATGTACCGTCCCATGAAACTGCTTTACGGGCAGGGTCTTGATACCTCCACTGCACTGATCACCGACGGACGTTTCTCCGGCACCAATAACGGCTGCTTTGTCGGACACATTTCCCCGGAAGCAGCGCTTGGCGGACCGATCGCACTGGTCGAGGACGGGGATGAGATCACCATCGATGTTTACAAGAAGGAGCTGACCCTTCATGTCAGCGACGAGGAGCTCGCAGAGCGCAGAAAGCGCTGGCATTACGAGCCGAAGCCGCTGACCGGATACCTTGCCATCTACTCTGCTCTGGCAAAATCCGCCGACAAGGGTGCTGTCATCGACTGGAAAAACGTGCTGAAGTAAGACAAACCCAACCCCTTAAATGGGGCTGTTGCATTAAGAATCTGCGTACACTAATCCCCTTCTACGGTTCCTGTCTTCGCTCCGCTCCGTAGAAGGGGATTTTGTACGCATACATTTCAATAAATGTGATATACCCCTTTTTATACATAAATACCGCCCTGCCGGATCCGGCAGAACGGTATTCACGCTTCTTATTCAAAATAACACGTTGGCTTTACTGGTTCAGATGAGCGAAAACCATACTCAGCACATGAACTCTGTCAATCGACCGGGTTGGTCAGGTCGCCGATCTTTTCGATATGGCAGCGTACCACATCCCCGTGCTTTAAGAAGCGCGGCGGATCGAATCCCATGCCTACGCCGG
>CAMNDN010000112.1:0-4503 GCA_946535445.1 uncultured Lachnospiraceae bacterium | reverse complement strand
CTTGAAGTGATGGCATCGCACGGGAGATGATCCAGACGCATGTCGGGATCGGGTACAGAATGCTGAAAGTCTAAGATGTTCCTCAGGACCTGAAAGCAGCGTCTTATGTGACAAGAACATCGGGACATTCCTGACGTAAGAGCTGTCCCCGAATGCAGCTTAACTCACGCCGATGCGATGATATAGTGGCGGTCAAAGCTTCGTGACGCCTCTGTCAGCTCCTCAGAAGGAAGGATCTCATCCGCATGAGTGATCGCAAGAGACTTCGTATACCGGTTGCGTAGCCTGCAGATGCTCCGCTCACCGCTGCCCCGGATTTCCTTCAGCCCTCCCCCGGAGCTTTTATCTCTGCCGATTTCAAAAATCCGTTCATAGTCCCTGTTGATCCGTCCCGACAGAGACTCTACGTCCATTTTTCCGTAGCGGAAAGATCCCTGGAAGGGATTTGTCACATTGGTCCTTTCACAGATCCGGGGGGTGATGGCATCCGGATGGCACTCTCCATGAAGCGGTCCGTCACCATGCCTTGTCAGGTAAGTCCTGGTCACGTAACACATTTCCACCTCCGCGTTTACAAAAGTATCCTCGATCAGCCCGAGTGCCGCCTCTGCGCCCGTACGGCTCGGCGTCGAGTATTTCGCAAGTATCTCATCATCTGACCAATCCAGAAGCAGCCCCTGACCGTTCTCCATCACAATATGTCCGGCTGTCAGAAGAATTTCATTTCGGCAGATCCTCCCTGCCGTCTCACACATGAACAATGTGTCTGCAATAAAATGTTCCGGAAGGTACGGGGACTCCATGATCACTTTCCATTTCGTGCAGAAGTCCTTCGGATAACTCTCCCTCATTCTGATGACTGCCTGTTCCCTGATCTTCAAAAGATAGAGCAGTTTCTGATTATAGGTCATCTCAAGAAAGACTCCGACAGGGACCGCAGGACCGTTCTTGCCGGCGTCCCGATATCGTACGTACGTCTCCCAGATGCCCATCCCGCATGTGTGGTGCGTCCCGGCGGCCTCATGGGCCGCCTGGTTCAGCATCATGTCGAAAGGCGTCGTGAAACGGCATCGGGGATCAATATAGACCGGGGGCATCGTGACGCCGGCTTCAGAAAGCTCTTCGTACTCTCTTACGAACTGCATGGGATTGACCATAAAATCCGGACCGAAATAGGTCGATGCTCCCGTGAAAGTTCCGGAACTGAAATGTGAAAAGACGTGTCTTCTGCCTCCGTATACGACGGTGTGTCCCCGCTGCGGACCGCCGTTCGTGAGAACGCCGATGGTGTCATGTCCCGCCGCAAAGCGGCTGGTGATATTCCCTTTTCCCTCGTCGCCGGCATTTGCGCCGATCACAACTTTTACCCTGGTACCCATATGCTGCCTCCCCTGTTTCCCGGGAAGAGCGCCGCTCTTCCCGCGCCAAGTCCCACTCCTGTTTCCTGTAACGTCCGGCTCTTTTTTCCTGCATCCGTTAATTTTGAAGGATTCTCTACCAGGCGATACTCTGCAGAAAACCAAGAAATCCTTTTCTGCCGGGTTCTCCCTCTTTCCTGTCTTTCACTGCCTCATCCCATACGATGTCCTCATTTTCGTCCGGGTGATCCTCTGCAGCAGCCGCATTCACTGTGTCCTTCATCAGGAACCGTTCACCGCCTGACCTTTTCTGCTCCCGGTTCACGATATCTGTGATCGTCTTCGCGATCTCCTCCACCCGGCAGAAGTAGAGGTGCTTCCTGTCCAGATATTTTCCGAATGATTTTCGTGCTTCCGCTTCGTAATAGCAGCCTCCGTGACGGACGAAAATATGATACACCTCGTACCGCTCTCTCACTTCCCGAAGCAGATCGGCTGTCTCCACATCCCCCTGAAGACGGTCGCCTGTCAGTTCCTCCAGCCTCTTTTTGGGAAGATAAGGATTTAAAGGTTCATCTCCAAGTGTAATGAGCACGCCCTTGCATCCACGCGCAAGACAGTCAAGTTTTGTGTGCCTTGCCGCCATATACCAGGCCGCCGTATAGGATTCGTACCGGTTGCCTCCGCCCCCGCCTTCAAAATAAATTTTATCGAGCTGCTCCGCGACTCTTATATCGGACTCGAACTGACCGATCTGGATCGGCGCGCGGTCATAGGCCAGATCTCCTATTCCCATGACCATGAACTCAACATCTTTTCCCATACCGTATATATCTTTCATAACGATTCCGAGCTTACCCGCTACTTCTATTGCCGCGGGACCCATGGAGCCTGTCACATCCAGTGCAGTGATGACCGGCAGCGAATTCGGATGCTCCTCCGTCTCACAGCATTCCCGGATCACTTTATAGGGATTCAGTTCAGCTGCAATGCCTCTCTGGCTGTACATTTTCTGTGCGCTCCCGCCATAAGCGGTCGTATCGATGCTGCCGTCCTCCCGGAGACTTCTGCCTGCGGCACTGGAATATTTTCTGAAATCATTTTCTCTCCATCTTCCGTATCCCATTGTGTTACCTCCCTTTTTTACGCGTTGTCTTAAATCTGACCGACATATTTATCTTACATGGGCGCCTCAATTTTTCTGTCTCGCCGCACAGGGAGGAAAGTACCTCCTCTCTGCGCAGCAGAATTCCACAAATCAATCGACCGACTCATTTTCCTCCTCTTCTTCCTCCTCAAAAAGTCCTCCGAAGAGATCGTCTACATTTCCGCTCCCCATAAGCAGGAGCGGAAGCATACCGTTCATGGAATTCAACCCGCCGCCTGCGCCTCTACCGCTGTCTGACGTTCCTCCATGCCCGTAAGGGGACAGTGTCTCACCTCCGGCGGGAGCATTTGCTCCTCCCATGATCTGGCTCAGCATCATGTACTGCATGATCTTTCCCGCGCCTTTTTTTCCTTTGAAGAGATCGCCGCCCAGCAGGGATACGACCTTACCGTAGAAGTACGTATTTCCGAGGAAAATGTGCCTTTCCGGAAGGATGATCTCTTCAACGGATGTCTCGTAGTTTATAGCGCGAATGCGATTATTCTCTGTTCCCGTCACACATCTCGGCGTCCTGTTCCCCTGTGCGTTCCTGACCAGAATAATGTCCCCGATCTTCACTTTGCTGACAGGGATCACAAAGAAGAAGTTGTCGGCGATTCCGAGCGTAAAATCACCGCAGTTGGTAAGATTTCCGTTCTTTTCATTGTATGTCCTGTAACCGGAGGCTGTTTTCACCGCTACCTTGCCCTGAATCGTCAGACGGCACATGCCGGGAGCGATTTTGCCGAAAGTTCCGTCAAAAATGTTTTCCATAATTAATCCTCCTCTCGTTTTCCACCCTGTATTCCATTTGATTCATGTGGCCCGTAGATCTGCTGCAGCTTTTATGCCTGTTGCTTTTGTGTCTTTCTGACTATATTTTATCTCATTTGTACACATAGTCAATATGACTATAATTATCTTTAAAAAAATTTTGCCGGAGGCTTTTATTCTTCATCGCGGGATTGTACACACGATGAAGAATAAAAACACCACTTATGCAGGACAGGTGCATTTGAATATGCTGCCTGCTCTGCATAAGCGGTGTCTCGTCTCATTGCGACAACGTCTCTCATTCTGATCAGCTGCTTTGATATCTCTCCACTTCAAGGTTCGCCTGTTCGGCCGTCTTCTCCTCATCAATCGTCACGACCCGCCCGTCACGGACCGTCACATGACCGTTTACGATCACGATATCGACCGGTCTCTTAAATCCGATCGTTCCGAAAATTGACTTCGGATCACAGGCTGCACCGACCATCTCAAGATGGCTCTTTCGGATCAGGAAAAGATCCGCGCACTTACCGGCCTCCAAAGATCCGATTTCATTCTCCCTGCCGAGAAGTTTTGCTGAACCCATCGTTGCTATCTTCAGGATATCGTATCCGCTCGGAGCTTCCCTGCTCGAGTTCAGCCTGTGGAGCAGATAGGCGACCCGGATCTCCTCCAGAAGATTTGAGCCGTCATTGCTTGCGCTTCCATCCACACCCAGACCTACCGGGATACCCAGTTTCAGCATTTCCGGAATTCTTGCTATGCCTGAGGAGAGCTTCATATTGGAAACAGGGCAATGACATACACCGGTGCCCGTGTCAGCCAGGAGCTGAAGCTCCTCATCATTAAAATGGATACCGTGGGCATACCAGACATCCGATCCTACCCAGCCGAGTGTTTCCATATATTGAAGCGGACGCATGCTGTGCTTCTCAAGCATATACCGCTCTTCGTCCAGTGTCTCGCACAGATGGGTATGCAGCCTTACGCCTTTTTCCCTGGCAAGGACCGCGCTCTCACGCAGAAGGTCCGCAGATACCGAAAACGGAGAGCAGGGTGCAAGCGCGATCCGGTGCATGGATGTGAACGATTCATCCTGCCACTTATCGATCAGTTCAACACTGTCCTTCATGATCTCGTCGACTGTCTGGACCACTGAATCAGGCGGAAGACCTCCGTCCTTCTTTGAAAGATCCATCGAACCTCTGGAAAAATGCATGCGAA
>CAMNDN010000111.1:0-4543 GCA_946535445.1 uncultured Lachnospiraceae bacterium | reverse complement strand
GCTGATTGTTCCGATACGGATTCCGGCTGTTTTGGTCCTGATCCTGCGGTCCGTTCCGATACCGGTCATTTATATGCCCCGCGGCGTTGACTGTTTCGGTCATATCCAGATTCAACGTATAGACATCGCCTCCCGCCCGCATAAATTGACCGGACAGAATGGATTCCAGCTGAGATTTCATCACCTGCGGAGACGGAAATCTCTGAGAAGGATCGAAGCGGCATGCCTGCAGGATGAGAATGGACATCTCCACCGATGCGTTTACAGGGGCCGGGAGATTTTCCTTTCCGGAAAGACGCATGGTAAGAGCCCGCTCTTTATCCATTGCGCTGACATGAGGGGCATACGGATCGAGGAAGGGTCCCCGATTATTATTGAGCAGTTTATACAGGACGATACCGAGGGCGTATGTGTCGACGCTTGCGTCATAATATTCGCCATGAAACATTTCAGGTGCCATATAATCGTAGGTGCCCTTTGAGGACATGACGCTCTGCACCTGAGACAACCTGCGCGCGATACCGAAATCGCCGAGTTTATAATCTCCGTCGGCGGAGATGAAGATATTGCCCGGCTTGATGTCGCGATGTATGATGTGATGTTTTTCGCAATAACAGAGTGCATTGCACAAGTCGATGCCGAGGGCTGCGGCTTCCTTCTCGGTGAAAGTCTTTCTGGACATGATCTCAGTCAGACAGGTCAGATACTCCATCCGGATGAAGATGTCCCACCGGAGCTCGTTCGGATATGCGCATACTTTATAGTCTTCTACAGTAACGATATTGGAAGCGCCTCTGAGATCCATCATCAGGGAGATCTCATCTATACAGCCGTTAACGACCTCCTGAAAATATTGCCTGGTAGACTGTTCGTCCCTGTTTTCCGCACGGACAGCATCGATCTGTGCCTGTGACTGCGGTATGGAGATGACCTTTACTGCAGAGTAGTACACTCTGCTTCCGACCTGCCTTGAGACGCGGTACACCTCGCCATAGGCTCCGGAACCTGCTTTTTCTTCAATATTCCATTCCGGCCAGAAAGTAGTCATGTTGTCTATTGCTGCCATTGGAAAATCCTCCGTCGGTAATCATTCGGCAAATGCGGACAGAAACTGCATACATTATATCATTCATTGTATGTCTGCTGTAAAAAAATGTGAAGAATGGCCTCAAACATGCTATCATGGAAAAGGGTATTTAATCTCTGACATGGGATACAAAGTAAGCGTCAGAGATTAAAAGCTTCAGCTACACAATGCTCCACTGGAGCATTGTTACGCATGCTTAGGCACGGCGGATCGCAGCCGCGCATTAAGGAAGGTGCTTCGCACCATGCGCGGCGCGGCAAGAACGCCGAGGCGTTCTTGATCAACTTGACGGGGGACAATATGCGGAAAGTTAGTACGATTTTGATTATATCATGTGTGTTGATTCTTTCACTCGGTACCGGAGTAGTTCTGGGAATTGTATCCCGCAATAAAGAGTCAAAGATGGATTCCGAAAAAAGTCTGGAACAGCACACGAAGGAAGTTCAGGGGGAGAAAGCAGGCACATCTGCTGAAGTCGATACGACCGGACAGAATGCAAATGCCGGGGACGGAACGGAATCTTCCCCGGCCGGGGATGATCAGGAGGCGAAGAGCGTTCCGACCGGCAGCTTTGCCGACAATTCTGCGGACGTAAGTCAGGTATCTTCCGTTCTGAACAGCCCGCCGGAGAGCACTGCGGCAGACGGAGGGGAAGCTGTACCGCAGGCAGATTATACGAATGTTGATTTTGTGAGCACGGAATCTTCTTTTTATACCTATGAACAGATGATGACCGATCTTACGGAGATGTCACAGGCCTTTCCGACACTTCTGACCGTCAATACGTGCGGGACTTCTCCGGACGGACGCTCAATACCGGAAGCGGTGCTTGGAAATCAGGGAAGCGGCAGGCACCTCTTTATACAGGCATCCATCCATGCCAGGGAATATATTAACACGCTCGTCGCCATGGAGCAGATCGAGCAGATGCTTGTTCACCACGCCGATGCCTCTTATGGGGATGCGACCTACGATGAACTGCTCTCTGAGGTCTGTTTTCATATTCTGCCGATGTCTAATCCGGACGGCGTCACGATCAGCCAGGTGGGAATTGACGGGATCCGGGATGAAGGCCTGAAGGAAATCCTCATGAACTGTTATCAGAACGACCTGAATAACGGGCGCACGTCTTCCGATATGGGCACCTATTGGAGCACATGGAAAGCCAATGCCCGCGGCGTTGATCTCAACCGCAATTTTGACGCCGGATGGGAGACGTATGAGGGCGTATCCTATCCTTCTTCTGATCATTATAAAGGTGAATTCCCGGTCTCTGAGCCTGAGACACAGGCGATCGTTAATGCCGTACATGCATGCGGAGCGGTACTTACTATTTCCTATCATTCGATGGGAGGTGTCCTCTACTGGGATTATGGCAGTACAGGGGAGGTGTATGAGCAGGATGCAGCTCTTGTGAATCTTCTCTCTTCCGTTACCGGTTATCCTGCGACTTCTTCTGTGCAGAGTTCACAGGATGCGGCAGGCTGCAGCGATTACTTCGTTCTTAAGGAAGGAATTCCGTCCGTGACCATTGAGAACGGGTATACTCCATGTCCGATCGGTATCGAAGAGTTTCCGACCATATGGAACTCCAACGATGATCTCCTTCCGGCACTGGCATTTGCTTACCGGTAACAGGAAAAGAGAGTCGGCGGAACTGGAAAAAAAAGTGGCTTTATGATAATTTATGAGTGAGCATGACAGAAGCTCGATCTATGGAGGGAAAAATTATGGTATGTTCGAACTGCGGAACGACGGTGCCGGACGGGAGTATGTTCTGCCCGGAATGCGGTACTCCGCTGCAGACGAATCCTGAACCTGGTCTGGACAGTCAGGAAGGCGGAAATTATTCTCAGCAGTATATGGAAATGACCGAAACGGGGACAGCCGGCCGTATGCCCGGAAGTCAGTACGGTCAGAATAATCAGTACGGACCGAACGGTCAGTACGGTCAGAATAATCAATATGGTCCGAACGGAGAATACGGTCCTGACGGCCGTTTTGATCATTCCCAGATGACCAACAATATGTCGTCGACGGATTATATATACGAACAGACGATGACCTCCGGCACACAGGGCGGGAACCGGTACGGCGGCAGCCAGTACGGCGGGAACCAATACGGAGGAGGCCAGTACGGAGGAGGCCAGTACGGAGGAGGTCAGTACGACGGCGGTCAGTATGGCGGCGGTCAATACGGAGGAGGTCAGTACGGCGGAGGCCGGCAGGGAGGGTACGGAGGCGGTAACAAGCCGCCCAAAAAGTCGCTGATCCCGATCATTGCGTCAGCCATAGCAGTCATTGCGCTGCTCGCTGTCGTTCTGATCATCTTCAGGCCTTTTGACAAAGTGCGCAAAGACGATGATTCATCTGCTGCAGACGGTGACATTTCTGTTTCAACGGAAAGTGTGGAGTCTGACGGAGGCGGCGGAAAAGCATTCGGGGATCCGACGCCCACATTGACGCTGACACCGACGCCGACGGCTACACCGACCCCGACGCCGACTCCGAGCCCCTCACCGACACCGCTTCCGACGCCGACGCCGACCCCGATCCCGGCTCCTACAGCGACACCTGTACCTCCGGCACCGGACACGATCACCGTGTACGGCGGTGTACAGGCACCGGCTTCGGATTTCCTTTTCCCGGAAAGCAGCAGCACATATCTGTCTTATGAAAGGATGAATCAGGTCCTGGAATCTTCGGATCAGAATACGATGCATGCGCGTTCACAGCTTGCGATCAACGAGCTTCTGGCCAGATACGGATATACCTTTACCAGCTCTTCTTCGACAGCTCAGGATGCGAGAAATCAATTCGAGGGAAAAGGATGGTATCAGTCTGTACAGAGTATGTGCCCGTCGAATCAGTGGGATGTCCTTCGGGACAATTACTTTAACAGCTATGAGCGGGCGAACTTTAAGGCATTGAATGACTGGCAGAAAGATCACGGCGTTTATTATTGATCTTCTTAAACTTCCGATTTTTATGATGGCGGCTTTGCTTTGATATGGCTGCTTTGCTTTGATAATGAAGGCGGAAGTTGAGTAATATGTACAAAATGTTCATTGACTTCATGGGAGGCTTACAATTTTCGATTTTAAGGAAGTAATAAAGAGACACAGAAAAAAAGTAATTCTGGGAACGGCTGTCTGCGCAGCCGTTCTTGGCGTGGGTATTTTTATGCCGGTCCGGTTGAAAGTGAAACAGACCGGTACGCTTCATCAGCATACAGCTCTGACAGAAGAAGATTTTGATGTGCAGACCAGCACGCTGTTCGGTATCGACCGGGAGACGGATGACTTTAAAGTTGTCTGGGGCGGGTGGACGGAAGAGGCCAAGAAGGATCTTCTCGCTCAATCAGGCGGCGGAGAAGGGAGCAGGTCGGATGGTTCGAAGGAGGAACGGCCGGATGCGTCTGACGTCTCGAAAGAGGAACAGCCGGATGCATCTGAC
>CAMNDN010000110.1:0-4562 GCA_946535445.1 uncultured Lachnospiraceae bacterium | reverse complement strand
TGATTTCTGAACGGATTATTGCCTGAGATATGGGCTGATGCTTTTGCAGAAAATGTGATCTGCGATGCATCAGCCCTTTGACTATACAGAGAAAAAACAGAGGATCTTATGTCAGATAATAACGATAATACTACAAACAACATACAGATCGTCGAGGAAGACGAAAAGAAAGAAGAAAAGAAACGGGAGCGTTTCTGCAGCGTATGCCGCAGGCCTGAGAGCAAGACCGGACCCCTCGTGACACTGACCCCGGATATGTGTGTCTGCAATGACTGCATGCATAAAACACTGGATTATATGCAGAACGGAAATATAGATTATAATTCTCTGCTCCGGGGGCTTTCCAATATACCCGGTCTCTCTTTCCTGAACCTTGGGGGCAGTGTGCCCCGCCAGGCTCCTGCGGAGAAGAAGAAACCCGAGGCAGAAAAAACATTCCAGGTAAGCAGCCTGCAGCCTCCTCATAAGATCAAGGCACAGCTCGACCGATATGTCATCGGACAGGAACGCTCGAAAAAAATCATCTCTGTCGGTGTGTACAATCATTATAAGAGGATCATAGCCGAGCAGAAAGCCGAGGAGAGAGCGAAGAAAGAGAAAGGGAAGATACCGGATCCCAATGTTCCGCAGCCGGTAGAGATACAGAAATCCAACATGCTCATGATCGGACCGACAGGAAGCGGAAAAACATATCTTGTACAGACACTGGCGCGGCTTCTCAATGTTCCGCTCGCGATCACAGACGCAACTTCACTGACGGAGGCCGGCTATATAGGTGATGACATCGAAAGCGTAGTCTCCAAGCTTCTGGCAAATGCGGACAACGATGTCGAAAGGGCGGAGCACGGCATTATTTTTATAGATGAAATCGATAAGATAGCAAAGAAGAGAAACGCGAATCAGAGAGACGTAAGCGGAGAAGCAGTTCAGCAGGGAATGCTGAAGCTTTTAGAAGGCGCTGAGATCGAAGTGCCTGTAGGCGCGACGAGCAAGAATGCGATGGTCCCCCTGAAAACGATCAATACGAAAAATATCCTGTTCATATGCGGCGGAGCTTTCCCTGATCTTGAGGATATCATTAAGGAGAGACTCAATAAAAGAAGTTCGATCGGTTTTCAGGCCGATCTTCGTGACAAATACGACAATGACCCTGACATTCTGCAGAAAGTCACAGTGGAGGATCTGCGCAAATTTGGCATGATCCCGGAATTTCTCGGACGACTTCCCATCATTTTCTCACTTGAAAAGCTGACCGAAGACATGCTGGTGAGAATACTGCATGAACCGCAGAACGCAATCCTTCGCCAGTATGAGGCACTTTTGGAGTTGGACGAAGTAAAGCTGGAATTTGAAGAAGACGCACTTCGCGCGATCGCAAGGAAAGCCATGGAGAGGGATACAGGGGCCAGAGCGCTGAGATCGATCATCGAGGAATTCATGATGGATATCATGTATGAGATACCGAAAGATGACAGTATCGGCAGGGTCATTATCACAAAAGAGTACATCGAGCATACCGGCGGCCCGAGAATAATGCTGAGAGGGCAGTAAAAGGATAGAGATGAAAACCTCCGGCGGATCGCAGCCGCGCAATGAGGAAGGTGCTTTGCGCCTTGCGCGGTGCGGAATGAACGCTGAGGCGTTCTTGATAAATTCAACTCCCGCTCGCATACAGAGTACCGATTTGAGGTATAATGTCAATAGATAATATTGAGACAGCACAGATAAGGAGAAAGAAGAATTATGGCAGATGATTTTTTCGGTGAACTTGGCAAATCTATTTCAAGAGCAACACAGCAGGCAGTAGACAGGACCGGAGATTTTTTTGAAAGAACAAAGATCACCGCTCAGATTACCGGAGAGCAGAAGGAAATTGATAAGCTCTATCAGAGGCTGGGAGAGATTGTATACCGCAGCATAAAGGCAGGTACGATGATGTCCAATCCTGAATTGGATCCGGTCATGAATGACATCGATGCACATTTAAATCAGGTCCATACCTTCAGGAAATCTCTTGCTGACGTGAGCGGAATGAAGGTCTGCGGATGCTGTGGATCTCTTATTCCGTTGGAAGCGGCTTTCTGTCCCAGATGCGGAGCACCGGCTCCTCTTATGAATCCGGAAGAGAGCGAAAAGAATGATGCCGGCGCTGTTACGGATCAGGATTCGCAAAATCTGATGGGGGAGGATGATTCCAGGAGATGAACTGGCTGATGTTCATTTATACCCTGTTTCGTATTGATAGTCATACGAAAAGATGGGCTGAGAATAATTTGAAAATCGGGGACAAGCCTATCCCCGCTGCCGGCGGCAATATTCTGCTGCAGAGAACAAGAAATAAAGGAATAGCGGGAGGGAAACTTTCGGAACATCCGGATCAGGTCCTTGCTTTGTCCACTGCCTCCGCTTCCGTGATCGGACTGAATTTACTGCTTCGAATATTTCGGAAGGGAGGATTCCTGTACAAAATCGCCTACTCCATGCTGGCAGCCGGCGCGGCCGGAAACCTGCATGATCGATTCGAAAGAGGAAGTGTGACCGATTTCATCAGAGTAAAAAAAGCGCCGGGTCCCGCCTCGAAAGTTGTCTTTAATGCCGCAGATATTTTTATTGTACTGGGCAGTATTTTGCTCATCCCTCTTCGCATTTTTTCGAAAGACTGACAACAGTCAGAGGTCTACGGTAAGCATCCGAATGTTTATACATAATAACTGATCCGTGGGCGCGATGGGTGTCTTCTTTGGGAAAATTGTTGAAAAAATGTTCGTTTTGCTCTACACAAAACCGCCAAAACATATTATAATGTGCGTAGTTAGTTATATCTAACAGCTAAAGCAATGGTTTTACGCAGCTTCCGCGCAAGGAAGCAACTATAATAAGAAAGGTGGTAGTTTGAAATGGGCAAATTAACTATCGTTGATGTTATCGGACGTGAGATCATCGACTCTCGCGGCAATCCTACAGTTGAGGCTGAGGTGGTTCTTGAGTGCGGTGCTGTCGGAAGAGGAGCTGCTCCGAGTGGTGCTTCCACAGGTCAGTTCGAAGCTTGCGAGCTTCGTGATGATGATAAGGCTAAGTTCGGTGGCAAGGGCGTATCCAAGGCTGTCGCTCATGTAAATAAAGAGATCAAAGAAGCTATCGTTGGTCTCAGCGCTGCTGACATTTACGAAGTAGATGCTAAGATGATTGCTGCTGACGGCACACCGAACAAGAGCAATCTTGGCGCCAATGCTATCCTTGCAGTTTCTATCGCTGCCTGCCAGGCTGCTGCTAAGGCAGAGGGCATTCCGCTTTATCGTTTCCTTGGCGGCCTTCAGGGCACAAAGCTTCCGCTGCCGATGATGAACATTCTGAACGGCGGCGCTCACGCTTCCAATACCGTTGACACACAGGAATTCATGATCATGCCGGCAGGCGCTCCGACATTCCGTGAAGCTCTTCGCTGGTGTACAGAAGTCTTCCACGCTCTTCAGAAACTTCTGAAGTCCGAAGGACAGACAACAGCTGTTGGTGATGAAGGCGGTTTCGCTCCGAACCTTATCGATGATGATGACACGATCGCTCACATCATCAAGGCTATCGAGATGGCTGGCTACAAGCCGGGCGAAGACTTCGTTATCGCTATGGATGCTGCTTCTTCTGAATGGAAATCCGAGAAGGGTATCGGCTTCTACAAGCAGCCGAAGTCCGGCAAGGAATTCACATCCAAAGAGCTCATCGATCACTGGGAAGCTCTTATCGACAAGTATCCGATCTACTCCATCGAAGATGGTCTTGATGAAGAAGACTGGGATGGCTGGGTAGAGATGACAAAGAGACTTGGTGGCAAGTGCCAGCTCGTCGGCGACGACCTCTTTGTTACCAACGTTGAGAGACTGCAGAAGGGCATCGAGCTCAAGGCAGGTAACTCCATCCTTATCAAGCTGAATCAGATCGGTTCCGTTTCTGAGACTCTTGAGGCTATCAAGCTTGCTCATAAGAACAACATGACAGCTATCGTTTCTCATAGATCCGGTGAGACAGAAGATGTCGCTATCGCTGACCTCGCTGTTGCTCTGAACTCCTGCCAGATCAAGACAGGTGCTCCGTCCAGATCTGAACGTGTTGCGAAGTACAATCAGCTTCTTCGTATCGAGGATGAGCTTGGTGTTGCAGCTGCATTCCCGGGAAAGAAAGCTTTCAACTTCACAAAATAATCCGTAATCAACTTTTGGCGGTCTTATCGTCTGATTTTCGTATAAAGAAGATTGGACCGGCGAGGGAGTATACCCCCGCCGGTCTTTTGAGAATCAATACCTGAGAAGGCGGAAATGCCTCGAAAATGATTTTGCTGAAATTCTGAAAAATTTGTTGACGGAAATGAGTTTCTGTAGTATAGTATCTTGTGTTGACGCGAGTGCGGCAGCAATATACGCAGGAATGGCGGAATTGGCAGACGCGCAGGCTTCAGGTGCCTGTTCTATTCGGTTAGAGTGAGGGTTCAAGTCCCTTTTCCTGCAGTGAATTTTATGGAGTGCCATCGGATGACATATTATGTTGATCCGGTGGCATTTTTGCTTGTA
>CAMNDN010000109.1:0-4566 GCA_946535445.1 uncultured Lachnospiraceae bacterium | reverse complement strand
TGAACAAGTGCCTGACACTTGTTCAAACCGTACATAAAAATCCCCGGCGCCTTCGCTGTGTCCAGCGGGAAGGAACCGGGGATGAGTCACCTGTTTATTCGCCCTTTTCTGCCGAGAGGAGTTCTTCTCCTACCTTTACGATGTCGCCGGCGCCCATGGTGATCACCAGGTCATCCTTGACGACGTGCCTGCGCAGGAAGTCTTCGATCTGTCCGAAGGAGGGCAGGTAGTACGCGTCTGTCCCGAAGTGGGCGATGCTCTGCCGCAGTGTATCGGAGCTGATCCCCAGAGTGTCGGTCTCTCTTGCCGCATAGATCGGGGCAAGGACAACTCCGTCCGCAAGGGAGAGGGATTCGGCGAATCCGTTCATCAGTGCCTTGGTCCTGGTGTAGGTATGGGGCTGGAAGACGCACCAGATCTTGTTGTGCGGATAATTCTTCGCGGCCTCCAGAGTCGCCCGGATCTCTGTCGGATGATGGGCATAGTCGTCGATCACGGCAGCGCCGCATCTCAGCTTTCCTTTGATCTGGAACCGGCGGTCGGCACCGTGGAATTCCAGAAGGCCTCTGCGGCATTCGTCCATGGACGCGCCCATCAGGTCGGCTGCGGCGATGGCGCAGACGGCATTGTATATGTTGTGTTCACCGGGGACGCTGAGCTTAAAGCGGCCCATGTCCATGCCCCTGCGCACCAGACGGAAGGAACCGATGCCGAGATTGTCATAGGTGATATCCACAGGGCAGTAATCGGAATCCTCTGTGCCGTAGGTGATCACAGCTGCCTCGATCCCGTCGGTGATCTCCTGCAGATTGGGGATATTGGCATTGATGATCAGATATCCGTCGCTGCGGATGTTCTGGGAGAAGCGGTGAAATGAATGCCTGATGTCATCCAGATCCTTAAAGAAGTCCAGATGATCCGCGTCGATATTGAGGATCATTCCGATCTTCGGTTTAAGGCTCAGGAAACTGTTGGTATACTCACAGGCCTCCGCCACAAAATTCTCGGAGCTTCCGACACGGATATTGCCGCCGATCTCCTTCAGGATCCCGCCTACGGAGATGGTCGGATCAAGGTCGGCCTCAAGCAGGATACATGACAGCATGGACGTGGTCGTAGTCTTGCCGTGGGTCCCCGCGACGGCGGCGGAATTGCTGTAATTGGACATCACCTGTCCGAGCAGCTGCGCCCGGGTCAGCATGGGTATGCCCATCTCGACCGCCCTTGCATACTCCGGATTGTCCGGATGAATAGCCGCGGTATACACGAAGACGACCGTGTCTTCCGGAATATTGTCTGCTTTCTGCGGAAATGAGATCTTCGCGCCCTGCTGTTCAAGAAGGTCTGTCAGAGGCGACTGCTTGGAGTCAGAGCCGCTTACAGTAAACCCTTCCTTTAATAATACCGAGGCCAGGCCGCTCATGCTGATGCCGCCGATCCCGCAGAAATAAATATGTACTGGTTTGCTGAAATCTATCTGATACATGATCAAACTCCCTTATTTATATTATCCCCTAGTATATACTTGCAGGACGTATTGTTTCAAGTAAAAAGGGAATTGAGGGTATGTGAAGAACAACTAACTGAAAACAATACAAATTGTGCAATATTACGAAAACAAATGGCCGAAAATGATCCTGTTCACCCGTGAAAAAATGAATCATGACAAAATCCGGGCCCTGTGACAGGCCCAATTTGTATTATTTGTTCACAAAAGCAGGGACCTGTGATATACTGTTGATGATAGTATCTCTAAGCATCTTGTTGAGGGGTGATAACGTGGTAAAAAAAGAGATGATTGCAATGCTGCTGGCAGGCGGACAGGGCTCACGACTGGGCGTTCTGACGGCAAAGGTTGCAAAACCTGCAGTTGCCTTCGGCGGGAAGTATCGTATCATTGATTTTCCGCTCAGCAACTGTATCAATTCCGGTGTAGACACCGTGGGTGTACTGACCCAGTACCAGCCGCTGCGGCTGAACACCCATATCGGTATCGGCATCCCGTGGGACCTTGACCGGAATGTCGGCGGCGTTACCGTACTTCCTCCCTACGAGCAGGTAGGGAAAACGGAATGGTATACAGGAACGGCTAACGCCATTTACCAGAATCTTGCATACATGGAGAGCTTCAATCCGGACTATGTGCTGATTCTGTCGGGAGACCACATCTATAAGATGGACTATGAAGTCATGCTGGACTTCCATA
Organism: uncultured Lachnospiraceae bacterium; assembly: GCA_946535445.1. Lineage (GTDB taxonomy): Bacteria > Bacillota > Clostridia > Lachnospirales > Lachnospiraceae > Chordicoccus. The sequence continues at coordinate 2,360 of CAMNDN010000109.1, read as the reverse complement.
AGTCACATAACGCGGATGTGTCGATCGCCGTTATGCCTGTTCCGCAGGAGGAGGCAAGCCGGTTTGGAATCGTTGTTGCTGACAGTGACGGGAAGATCAGAGAATTCCAGGAGAAACCGGAACATCCCAAAAGCAACCTTGCTTCGATGGGCATCTACATATTCAGCTGGCCGGTTCTTCGGGACGCTCTTGTCACGCTTCGTGAACAGGAGGGCTGTGATTTCGGCAAGCACGTGATCCCGTATCTCTGGGAACGCGGAAAGAGTCTGGTAGCCTATGAGTTCAACGGTTACTGGAAGGATGTAGGAACCCTGGGCTCCTATTGGGAAGCCAATATGGAGCTGATCGATATCATTCCCGAGTTCAATCTGTATGAAGAGTTCTGGAAGATCTACACGAAGAATGATATCATCCCTCCGCAGTACATCTCTGCGGACGCAAGAGTATACCGTAGTCTGATCGGAGATGGAACAGAGGTCTATGGAGAGATTACCAATTCGATCATAGGGAGCGGCGTGACGATAGAGAAAGGAGCAGTAGTCCGCGATTCCATTATCATGCAGAACTGCACAGTCAGGGCAGGTGCAATACTTGACAGGGCGATCATTGCGGAAGGTTCCGTGATCGGCCGGAAGAGTGTCGTCGGATGCGGGGAGGAAGTTCCCAATAAGGTCAAGCCTTCCATATACGCATTCGGGCTCGCGGTAGTTGGCGAGAACACGGTCATTCCGGATTCGGTCAGGATCGGAAGGAACACTGCAGTAACCGGCAATACCGTACCGGAGGATTATCCGGACGGCACACTCGCCAGCGGCGGGATTCTGGATAAGGCAGGTGTTGTATCATGAGAGCAGTCGGTATGATCTTAGCCGGTGGCAACAGCTACCGCATGAAGGAACTATCCAACAAGAGAGCGATTGCGGCAATGCCGATAGCGGGTTCGTTCCGCAGCATTGATTTCGCACTCAGTTCGATGTCCAATTCACGTATCCAGAAGGTTGCAGTACTGACACAGTATAACTCGAGATCGCTGAATGAACATCTGTCATCCTCCAAATGGTGGGATTTCGGACGTAAGCAGGGCGGGTTGTATGTGTTCTCACCGACTGTCACAGTCGATAACAACTTCTGGTACAGAGGGACTGCGGACGCGCTCTACCAGAACCTCGATTTTCTTAAGAACTGCCATGAGCCGTATGTGGTCATCGCAGCCGGAGACGGAGTATACAAGCTGGACTTCAACAAGGTCCTGGAATATCACATCTCGAAGAAAGCTGATATCACGGTTGTATGCAAAGAGCTTCCGGCAGAGGAGGATGTCACAAGGTTCGGCGTGCTGAAAATGAATGAGGACTGCAGGATCGAACAGTTTGAAGAGAAGCCGATGGCTTCGGACGCCAATACGATATCCTGCGGAATCTACGTGATCCGAAGACGCCAGCTTATAGAACTGATCGAGAAGAGCGCGGTAGAAGGCCGTTTCGATTTTGTCCGCGACGTTCTGATCCGGTATAAGAGTGTCAAACGAATCTATGGGTATAAGATCAGCAGTTACTGGAGCAACATCGCTTCTGTAGAAGCTTACTACAGAACAAACATGGATTTCCTGAAGCCGGAAGTCAGAGATTACTTCTTCAGGCAGTATCCGGAAGTTCATTCCAAGGTTGACGACCTTCCGCCCGCCAAGTATAATCCGGGGAGTGAGGTTCGAAACACTCTGGTTTCAGCAGGATCGATCATCAATGGATATGTGGAGAATTCCATCATATTCAAGAATGTTTTTGTGGGAGAAAACTGTGTGATCAAGAATTCCATCGTGTTGAACGATGTGTATCTTGGTGACAATGTTCATTTGGAGAACTGCATCGTGGAAAGCCGCGATACCATCAGGGCGAATACATACTACAACGGGGAGGATGGTATCAAGATAGTCATCGAATCAGATGAACGTTATGTTTTATAACAGTTTTTAGTTATTTAGAAAGTCTGATGGGTGATACAGGAATGACGATTACAGATGTAAGGGTAAGGAAGATTGCGAAAGATGGAAAGATGAAAGCGATTGTTTCGGTCACATTTGACAACGAGTTCGTTGTACATGATATCAAGGTGATCGAAGGCGAAAAAGGTCTGTTCATAGCAATGCCGAGCCGGAAAACTGCCGACGGTGAATATCGCGATATAGCGCATCCGATCAATTCGGACACCAGACAGCAGCTGCAGGAGATGATCCTCGACGAGTACGAAAAAGCCATTCCGACAGAAGATTACGAAGCAGAATAATTAATGGCAATGAAAAGGCTGTGCGCGAAGGCGCACAGCCTTTATTTTCTTTCTTGTGAAAAAAATCACACTCTGTA
>CAMNDN010000108.1:0-4617 GCA_946535445.1 uncultured Lachnospiraceae bacterium | reverse complement strand
ACAAGACTGAAGGAACACCATATGAAGCAGAGCATGTCCAGGGTAGCCCATTGTATCGACAACGGGCCGATGGAAGGTTTCTGGGGCATTTTGAAACGTGAGAGGTATTATGGAAGACGTTTTAAGTCACGGGAAGCACTGGTCGAAATGATTACGAAATATATCCACTACTACAATAGTGAACGGATCCAGAGAAAGCTTCATCGGATGACCCCGATGGAATATCATGCAGCATTTGCAGTAGCAGCATAAAGAATACCGCCAGCTGATTCATTCCTCAACTGACGGTATCCAATCACTTATTATTTTTCACTGTCCCCTTGACGGGTAGCACACCAGACCGATGGGCTTCCTGGCTTGTTCTGTTTGCTCTTTTATGCGCCCTAGCGGCCTGGGCACTGACGGGTGTTTTCCTGAGAGCAGTGACGGTACTGGTCGTTTTTTGTCCGTGTGCGTTTATTCTGGCTACCCCTACCGCAGTTCTGGCGGGCATTGCCAACGGTGCCGGAAAAGGAATTCTGATCCGTTCGGGCGCGTCTCTTCAGAAGCTGTCCGGAATCCGATGCGTGGCGTTTGACAAGACGGGCACCTTAACCGGCGGTGAGCTGGAAGTCGGAAGAGTGCTTTGTCTGGATCCATCCTTTTCGGAGGAGAAGATCCTTCGGCTTGCGGCAAGGCTTGAACGCTATTCGGATCACCCTCTAGCTCGGGCAATTGTGAAGGCGGCAGATCTGTCCGGAGTGGACGAGTGCAGCGTTCAGGTCTTCCCGGGAGAGGGAATCGCAGGAGAGACGGATGGAAGGGAGCTGCTTGTCGGGAAAGCTGCTTTCCTGGAAAAGCGGGGAATCCGTCTTTCGCCGGAAGAACTGCCGGAAGAAATGGGAACGGTCGTTTGCGTTGGCTTTGACAGAAAACTGGTCGGTGTGATTTGCCTGCGCGACCGGATCCGCGCTGAGGCATGCAGCGTGATCCGTGAATTGAAGGAAATGGGAATTCCTGCCCTGCTCCTGAGCGGAGATAATGCCGGAACGGTGCGCACAATCGCTGACGAGGCAGGAATCGATTCCTGGAAGGCGGGATTGATGCCGGAGGACAAGAACCGTGTGATTCAGGAAAGACAGGAAGCCGGGGAAAAGGTGTGCATGGTCGGCGATGGGATCAACGATGCGCTGGCTCTTGCCGGCGCGGACGCCGGAATTGCCATGGGAGGAATCGGGAGCGATGTCGCCGTGGAGACTGCCGACGCTGTTCTGGTGGAGGACGACATCAGCAAAATTCCGTATCTCTTCCGTCTGACCAGGAAGGTCATGTCAAAAATAAAAATGAATCTGACAGTTGCGATGGTCTTTAACATTACGGCGGTTGTTCTCAGCATCGCTGGAATTCTGAATCCGGTGACGGGGGGCGCTGTGGCACAACTGCGGTTCTGTTTTTGTCATTGTGAACGCGGCGACGCTTCTGGCGTACAGGGATCAAAAGGGTAAGAATCAGGGCCCTGTGTAAAACCCATGTCTTTCAGTAGAAAAATATGACGGCTTGACAGGAAGGATTCCGGAGTTATAATGGGACATGAACGGATACCCGTATAGGTATACACTCGTGCACGCGGTGCGACGCAAGAGATATGTCACGGCTTCGGTTGTTACCGCTGTCAGGATACACTCACGCACGCAGTGCGACGCAAGAGCGTGGCTTTTGATACGGTACCATTCATTTATGGCACAAATTTTGTATTTCATGAAGGAGATTTTCAGATGAAAAAAGCAGTTATCTTTTCGTTACTGGGTGGATATATCCTTGGCAAGGCAGGCGTTGAGATTTTCGGAGGCAAGACGGCAAGGAAGGTATATACAGGCATCACAACAGGCGCTTTTCTGGCGAAGGATTCTATAATGGATCGGGTAGAGAAGATGCAGGCAGGTGCTTCGGATATTGCGGCGGATGCCAAGGCAAACGTTGAAAAGTATTACGCGGAGAAAGAGAAGGAATATACCGAGGGAACGGATAAGGCTGCGGCAGCGCAGAAGGAAGAGGACTGATCTGTGAGATATCGTATCGTACACCGGTCCAGGCAGCGGGTGCACCTGGATCTTGCAAAACGCAGGCTGACCGGACAGGAGGCGGATGTACTCTACTATACCCTGATCGAAAGGGAGGATGTAGAGACGGTTCAGGTATTTGCGCGTGCGGCGGAAGTGATTATCCGCTACCGAGGAGAGGCTGAGGCGGATCTGCTGGACTGCATCGGCGAGATGGATCTTCTCGACCAGGCGCTGATCGATAACCTTCCTGCTGTATCTGCAAGGGCAACCAACGAATTTTATAAAGATAAGATCGTGGATAAAATATTGCTGCGTCTGGTCAAGCAGCTCCTGGTACCGACCCCGGTTCGTATCGTCTGGACGATTGCCGACGGCCTTCCTTATATTATTGAAGGAATAAAGGACATTTTCCACCGGAATTTCAGTGCGGAGATCGTTCATGCTTCCGCGATTCTTGCGTCTCTCCTGACGCAGGACTTCTCGACAGCAAGCTCTATCATTTTCCTTACCGATGTGGGAGAAATTCTGGAAGAGTGGACCTACAAGAAGTCAGTGGATGATCTGGCACAGTCTCTGGCGCTTAATGTGTCGAAGGTATGGAAGGTTGAGGGAGACAGCAGCGTCCTGGTCAACATCGGACAGATTAAGGACGGCGACCGGATACAGGTCTCCATCGGCAATATGATCCCACTGGACGGCATTGTGACAGAGGGAGAGGCACTGGTGAATCAGGCGGCTTTGACCGGTGAGCCGATTCCCGTCGAAAAACGACCGGACAGCGACGTATTCGCGGGTACGGTTGTTGAAGAAGGCGAGCTGATCATTCAGGTAAAGGGAGTCTCCGGTGATACTCGCTATGACCGGATTGTGCACATGATCGAAGAGTCAGAGAGCATGTCCTCGGTGACCCAGTCCAGAGCGGAGAAGGTGGTCAGCCGGTTGATTCCGTATACCTTCGGAACAGCAATTCTGACCGGCTTGCTGACAAGAAATATCACGAAGGCGGCGTCTGTGCTGATGGTAGATTTCTCCTGCGCGATTGAGGTGGCTATGCCGATTGCGGTTCTGTCTGCTATGCGAGAGGCCGGCAGACATCAGATTACCGTAAAGGGTGGAAAGTTCCTTGAGCTTATTTCGGAGGCGGATACCGTCGTCTTCGACAAGACGGGAACACTGACCTATGCGACACCGGTGGTAGAGCAGGTTGTGACCATGGAAGGCAGAGATGAGAATGAGATGCTTGCTCTGGCGGCCTGCCTGGAGGAACATTTCCCGCACTCACTGGCCAATGCGGTTGTCAAGGCGGCAAAGGACAGGAATCTGAATCACAAGGAGATTCACACCAAGCCGACTTACATCGTCGCACATGGAATTGTATCCACGCTGCACGGAGAGCGGGTCGTGATCGGCAGTTACCATTTTGTGCTGGAAGACGAGGCTGCAACCATTTCGAATGAGGACCGGGAGAGAGTTAGAAGAATGCCGGATCAGTACTCTCGTCTTTATATGGCGATCGGCGGCCGGATGGCCGCGGTAATCGGAATTGCAGATCCGATCAAGGAGGAGACCCCGGAGATTATCCGGAAGCTGAAGGAAAACGGCATCGAGCATATTGTGATGATGACCGGAGACAGCGAGCGGACAGCCGAGGCGATTGCAGGGGAGGCGGGAATCACGGAGTTCTATGCCGAGGTTCTGCCGGAGGATAAGGCCAATTATGTACAGCAGGAGCGTGAAAAGGGCAGAAAGGTGATCATGATCGGCGATGGCATCAACGATTCGCCGGCTCTTTCCGCGGCGGATGTCGGAATCGCCATGAAGGAAGGCGCGGACATCGCCCGGGAGATTGCGGATATCACATTGTCCGGGAAGGATCTGCAGGGGCTGATCGAGCTGAAGCGGATGAGCAGACTTCTTATGGGCCGGATGAATAGTACGGCGAGGTTTGGAATTGCCTTTAATGCGGCGATTCTTGTGGCCGGAATTGCGGGCCTGGTTGTTCCGGGAACGGCGGCCTTTCTGCACAACGCATCGACCATCGGGCTGTGCCTGAGGAATATGACAGAGCTGCTGGAGGAGCCGGGTCACAGGTCAGAGTCCGACTCTGCACCGGCAGACGGTGCAACGGCGGCTGTGGCGTTGCCGGTGCCCGCCAGCGCCACGTAAGTATTGTTGCGGACCGGGAGAAATGAGGAAAAGATATGAAGCAATGCATGGATGCAGAGAATCTGCATCGTCGGTTAAAAAAAATTCAGGGACAGGTAGCGGCGATTGATCGCATGATCGACGAGGATGTCCCTTGTGAGGATATCCTGTCGCAGATCAACGCGGCTAAGTCGGCGCTGCATCGCTGCGGACAGGTCGTTCTGGAAGGACATATTCAGCATTGCGTGCGGGATGGAATACAGCACGGCGATGCAGATGAGACGATCCGGCAGTTTACCAAGGCGGTAGAACGCTTCGCGAATATGTCATGAATAAAAAACAATAATTTTCATAGTTTTCTTGACAGGGGATTTGCTTCGTGCTATGCTAGTACAGCGACAACGAAGTAGGTCCTTTTTTTTTACGCTTT
>CAMNDN010000107.1:0-4667 GCA_946535445.1 uncultured Lachnospiraceae bacterium | reverse complement strand
TGCGTTTGAACTTAAAACAATTGGAAGCGTTCGTGATGATCGCCAATAATAAAAGCTTCTCTCTGACAGCTAAGAAATTATTTCTGACCCAGCCGACGGTAAGCGCATATATCAGCAAACTGGAATACGAGCTTGGGGAAAAGCTCTTTTACCGAACGACCAAAGAAGTCACACTTACGGAAGCCGGTAAGAAAATATATATTTACGCGAAAGATATTGTTGAGCTGGCAGATAAGATAGAGAATGCGTTCAAAAATGAATCGGAGGAGAGTGTGCGCCGGATGGTCATATCCGCGTCCTCCATTCCCGGGACCTACCTGCTGCCGGGGATCCTGGCCGAGTTCAGCCACATGTGCCCCAACGTGGAACTGCATGTGCATGAGACAGACAGTATGGGCGTACTTTCCGATATCCGCGAGAGTCGGGTCGATCTGGGATTCGTCGGTACTACAACAAAAGAACGCGGATTTACATTCATGCCGTTCTGCAGGGATGAGCTCGTTCTGATCACACCGAATACGGAAAGATTCCGGAAATTGAAGGCTGAGAAAGAGGATCTTGCCTGGATCGAACAGGAAGCATGGCTTTTCCGTGAAGAAGGCTCCGGTACATATAAGGAGTCTCTGAAGATCCTGGAACAGATGGGGATACCGGCAGAGCATCTGCATGTACTGGCCCGTTTCAATAACACGGGAGCCATTCTTCTCTCTGTTGCGCAGGGGAGCGGTATTTCGATCGTATCCCGTCTTGCGGCACAGGCAGCCATTGAACGGGGAGATGTTCTGGGATATTCATTTGGGGAAGAAGGCGCTTATCGCTGGATCAATGTTGTCACCAACAGCACATATCCCGCCACAGATGTCTGCAGAGATATGATCAGACTGATAAAGAAAATGTATGACTGCTGACGGCAAAAAACGGCAACAAAAGATGCCCCTTTTTATCATGTAAACCTGCTATTTTTGAGGGGGACAAAAGGCGTTCCGCTCAATATAATGAAGGCAGTTGTGATATGAATGTGTGCCCGATGGGGACAGGAAGGGGGGACAGATGATGCTGCTCACAAGTTCATCCAAAAGAAAGATCATGCTGTTCATGGCGTTTTTTGTCCTCATCGCTGTGCTCCATATTCTGTTTTTCCATGTGGATTTTACTGTCTCCCTGTCACAGCTCCTGTGCGGCTCTGTTACGATCTTATGGGCGGTCACTGTGCAGAAAAGAGTGACCGACAAAAAACTGCGGACGATCATCATGTTCATCGCTGTATGCATTCTGCTGCAGTTCTACTTTATGATCCTCAGATACGGATTCCTGAGGCAAAATCGGACGATCTGCCGTTATCTGTGGTATGCCTCGTATATTCCCATGATCGCGCAGCCGATTCTATGCTTCCTGCTTTCTCTTTTTATTCATCGTTCGAAAGAGGAAGAACCGCTTCCCGGCTCCTGCTATTTTATTATTGCAGCGGGTATACTGCTTATGCTGTGCGTTCTGACCAATGACCGGCATTTTTCTGTCATGACCTTTCCCAGCGGCGTTCTGGATGACAACGGGCAGGATGAACGGGGATGGATGTTTTATGTCATATATGCCTATATCTTTACGCTTTTTGCAGTTACTTACGCCAACATTATGAGGAAGAGCAGGAAGTATATCGAGCGCAGATACAGACTTCTCCCTCTCGTTCCGATCCTGATCGGAATCGTTTACTTTGTACTCTATTATTTCAGGGTGGCATTACTGTTTCTGCCCTCCCACCTCTGGCAGGCCGGAGATATGTACGCTTTCTGCGTGATTGCTGCCCTTGAATCCTGTATTCAGCTGGGAATGATTCCCGCAAATACAGGATATGAAATCATTTTTTCGGAGGCATTTTTCCCTGCAGTCATTCTCGACCGCCGGGGCATTCCGGTCTACAGGACAGCAGCAGCCCAATATCCGTTTCTTTCCGATGAAAATATAAAAATACAGACACACGATATTTCGGGAGGAACGGTCGCCTGGACTGTCGATATGACGCAGGTGCGCGGTCTGAACAGGCAACTTGCGGACGCGACCGCTCAGATCGAAACACGCAATGCTTACCTGGCGGAAGAAAATCGAATTAAGAAAGAGCGTGCGGAACTGGAGACCCGGAACCGGCTGTATGAGAAGATATCACAGATCGTTCAGCCACAGTTCGAACAGATCGAGAATCTGCTGGACGATCCGGATGGCTGCGGCGATATGGAACTGGCTAAGATCGCTGTTCTGAACGCATATATAAAGCGCCGCAGCAATATGGAACTGCTGGCCGCACATGAGAGACTGCCGTCGGAAGAGCTTACTTCGGCTGTCAGAGAGTCTCTTGAGTATATCAGTCTGTGTGGAATCAACACAGCGGCGTCTTCTATCGGTTCATCCGTTTTTCCGGCAAAAATGGTGATTTCTGCCTATGAGCAGATTGAAATGATTGTGGAGAACTGTCTTGATACGCTTACGGATCTGGCAGTCACCATACGATCCGAAGAGCAGAAGATGACCATCCGGATGATGCTGAAAGCGGACGATTTTGTATATGAGACAAATGACAGCTTAAGGGAAGAATCCGAATTTTCCCGCAGAATTATGATCACGAAGGACAGACAGGATCTTCTGGTGGTCCTGACATTCAGGGAAAATGAACAGTTAAACAAAGAGACAGATTCTGCCGGTCCCGTTCATGCGCAGGAAAGGGGTGAGGAGAGATGCTGATTTACATCGATTTCCCGACTGTGCTGAATACGCTGCGGGTATCTCTGGGTATTCTTTCACCGCTGTTCTTTTTTGTCGCCGTGGCAATTCTGGCAATGTTGATCCGGCAGAAACAGTACAGGAGCCTTCTGATTGCAGTCCCTCTGCTTTGCCTGTCCTATTTTCTGGAACAGTGCTTCGCTGTATATATGAGCGCTTTTTTTAACACAGAGATTTCCGTCAGATTCCTGGAGCGTTTTTTTTCGCTTCCGGACTGGGTGCTTCTGTCTTTCTTCCTCATACTTGCAGCCATGGAATTCCTGATGCTGCAGAAAATTTATCGGCATAAGAATGAGAGGATCACGGGTATGTCCGTCAAGGAGGCTATGGACAGCCTGCCGGACGGAATCTGCTGCTATGTGCCGGAAGGACGGGTGATCCTGGCCAATCACGCAATGGAAGAATTCGTAGGAAAGGCTACCGGGGAGGAACATCTGTACAGCGATGATACGATCCGCGCCCTTCTGTCCGGTCAGCTTCGCAAAGGCTGCGCCATGATGACGATCGGAGATGAGAAGATCATTGTCCCGGAGGACGGCACAGCGGGAAAGACAGACATTCAGGATATTCCCTATGAGAAATATATGGTGCGTATGCTTGTCGTCAATGACATTACGGAGGCATATCGTAAGATGGCGGAGCTTCAGCATATACAGAAAAAAGTCGAGGTTCTCGGAAAGCGTCTTGCGGATGTGAACAGAGAGATCGTGTCGCTGACTGCGGAGAGAGAGATCCTCAATGCCAGGATCAGGATACACGATGAGATGGGAAGCACCCTGCTTGCGGTAAAACACTATATAAGGAACGGAGGATCAGAGCAGGAGCTGTCAGAGCTGAACGACAGGCTGAGACGCAGTGTCTCATTCCTCAAAAATGACCTTCCCGCGCCGGCCCGTGACGAATATGAGCTGATGATCGAAACAGCTTCGCAGCTGGGAGTGTCAGTCCTGATCAACGGAACGCTGCCGCAGTCTGAGCCGTACAAGCACATTCTTGCGACCGCGATACATGAGTGTTTTACAAATACACTGCGGCATGCCCATGGAAATGAACTTCGCATCACGATACGAGAGGATGAAAAAAATATCGAAGCGGTATTTTCAAATAACGGAGACCAGCCCGGACAGGATATTACAGAAAAAGGCGGTCTGGCTTCTCTGCGAACGCTGACGGAACAGGCGGGCGGGAAGATGACGGTCTGCCGCGACCCTTCATTTGCCGTAATACTTGATCTGCCGAAGGAGGAGCAATATGTCTTATAGGGTATTGATCGTGGATGATCAGATCATGTCGCGACAGCTATTTGAAAACTTTATCTCCGCATCTGCCGATTACGAACTTACGGCTTCGGTGGATACGGCAAAGGTCGCATATGCCTATTGTGCCGGCGGCCGGGTGGATCTTGTATTGATGGATGTCGTGATGAATGACGGTTCCAACGGGCTGGAGGCCGCCGCCCGAATAAAGGAAGCATATCCGTGGATCAAGATCATTATTGTGACATCCATGCCGGACAGTGTGTTCCTGCAGCGGGCGAGAGAGATCGGTGTGGATTCCTTCTGGTACAAGGAGGTGCAGGAGGAGCCGGTGCTGGAGGTCATGAAGCGTACCATGGCCGGGGAGCATGTTTTCCCGGACAGCCCGCCTGTGATCAGACTGGGCCTGGCAAAAAGCACGGAGTTCACGGACAGGGAGCTGGATGTGCTGAGGCTGCTGGCGGAAGGACTTACGGACAAGGAAATCGCCGATACGTTGTTCCTTGGCGTATCGACAGTCCGCTACCATGTAAAGAATCTTATTTCAAAGACGGGGCATTCTTCGCGAACGGAGCTGGCGGTCAATGCGGTCCGGAGTGGAATCGTAATTCCGGGAATCAAATAAAAAAGTGGGAGCCG
>CAMNDN010000106.1:0-4892 GCA_946535445.1 uncultured Lachnospiraceae bacterium | reverse complement strand
ATTTTTAAAGTACCGGCCGCTCGACGACGCCCTGCTTAAGCAATTATTTCGATTTCGGCTTGACTTTAAGTGACAAGTGGGAAGTTTAGTAAAGTAACTAAAACTTCCCATACTACAGTGCTTAAGTGCACCTCATCGAAATATTGCTGCGCAGGGACGCTTTAGTTAATAATCAATGATTGCGATACGGTATGGAAAAAATCTGTCGAAAAGAGTATAGTATACCGGAATAAACTTAAATGGAGAATAATGTATGAGAATACACAACATGATTGCCGCTTCCGTAATCTGTCTGGGTCTTGCTGTCATGGGAACAGTAGGCAGCAGAGATGTTTTTGCTGCTGCTAAGACGCCTGCGGATGAATCCGTGGCAGCTGAGACCGCAGAGGAAACAACGGAGGAAACTGCAGAGGAAACGGCGGAAGAGGAGGTCTGGAAGCCGGATGTCACGTTCACGACTTACCGCGGACGTGATACCAGGGACGAATACCGTTCCTATTCCGGGGCGGACGGGAAAGTGTATATGTTCCTGCCATCGGACGCGAATCTCGCCAGGGTGACTCTCACCTGTTCCGGTAAGATGGAGAATTCGACGATCGGCACGATCAGCAGCGACGGAAAGATCCTTTCAGGCAATTTTACGGATCAGCCCGCCTGCATAACGATGGAGGACGGCAAAAGTTTTATCCTGGTGTGTGCCCAGTCCACGCTGCCGTCGCTGTCCCTGCGCTTAAAGGATTCCAGTCTGGACGAGATCCACAAGAATGACAGCGGAAAGATCACCGCAGTCGTCGAGAGCACGATCCTAACAGACCCAATGGATCCGGCCAACAACTTCACCGTAAATGAACATGCGGAATTCCGCGGAAGAGGAAACTCGTCCTGGGCGTACTACGACAAAAAGGGCTATCAGCTGAGGCTGGAGAATTCAAGGTCTGTGCTCGGAATGCCGAAAGCCAGGAAGTGGGTGCTTCTGGCCAATTCAAGCGATTCGTCGCTCATGAGGAACAAGATCATTTTTGATACGGCACGCGCGGTCGGGGCGGGATACTCACCGCAAAGCCGATATGTGGACCTTTGGATCGACGGAGATTACCGGGGGCTTTATCAGCTCGCAGAGAAAGCGGAGATCGGAAAACAGCGGCTCAATCTGACGAGCGGACATGGGATCCTTGCGGAATTCGATAATGCTTTTTACGCGCAGGAGGAGAATTTTACCGATATCAACGGAAACAGCTGGGCATTAAAAGACTATCAGGCGACGGACTATAAGAAGGACTTTAAGGCTTTCGAGAAAAAAGTGAATGAACTGGCTGAGGCTTTAAATGAACATGAGCCATGGGAGAAGATCACCGAAATGATCGATGAGGACCAGTTCGCCAGATTTTATCTGACAGCGGAATTCTTTCTGAATGAGGAACTGCCCACGACCAGCTTTTACTGGTATTGGGACGGTCCGGAAGATGAACTTCATGTGGGGCCGATCTGGGATTTTGATACTTCCATGCAGGACGGAGACACCGCTGATACTTATTTTGTGTGGGTCAACGGATACTTTAAACGGCTCCTTCGGTACAGCGAGTTCGATCAGATGATCGATGAATATTATAATGATTTCTGCAGAGAGATCTTTGCACTTTCCCCGACCACGATGGATCTGCTCAATATACAGATCGCGCCGTCCGCGGAAATGAATTATCTTCGTTTCGACGTACTGAACAAAGAAGATGTAAAAGGACATATGTTCCTTCCGACCTATAAGGAAAATATCGAAATTCAGAAGAGATGGCTGGAAGACCGGATCAGGATCTTCTCCGTGCCGGATGTCTGCGCCGAGGTCGTAGATTATTATATGACAGCCAATGTGTCAGAGGACTCTTCTACGCTTCACCTGGTTCTGAGGACGAAGAAACCTCTGAAAAGTCTTCAGTTTTATGTTGAGACAGAAGCGAAAAAAGGAGAGGATCGGACAAAGTACGAGGCGGTCCTTGATGACGAGGGCAAATGGGTCTGCGATGTTGACCTGATTGATTTTAATCAGAAGGGAACATACACGATAGAGGCCTTCGTGAACGGAACGACAAAAAATCCGGATGCCTCATCTACCGTCACGCTGGATACGCTTCCAACTGTTTCCTATGAACTGGACGGGGTGGACTACAGCCCGGTCTTTGATCCGGAATACTATGCAGAGAAATATCCGGATGCGAAGACCGCATGCGGAGAAAACCCGGCAAAGCTTTTCGATCATTTTGTGGAAACGGGAATGAAGGAACGCCGTCAGGGAAGCGAGGAATTCGACGTGGAATTCTACATGCAGGACAACCCTGATCTGGTAACAAAGTATGGTACCGACTATGCGGCCTTTTATGCGCATTACTGCGAATTCGGAAAGGATGAAGGAAGGCCGGGTACAAAGCCGGAATGAGCGATCCCGCAGGAAAAGTGAAAAATATAGATCATGTAAGAGGCTGATGAGCGGTAACGACCGGGAAGGAGGAGCAATGACGATCGTAGAAAGTCTGGAAAATGGCGTTCTGACAATGAGAGTAGACGGCAGGCTGAATGCCGTTACCTCACTGGAACTGCATGATAAACTCATGGAATTCATGCCGAAGGCAGAGAGACTGATCTTTGAATTCGAAGATCTCGATTATATTTCTTCCGGAGGTCTCCGTGAGCTTCTGATCGCCTATGAAGAGATGAGCCGGAAAGATGGTATGGTGATCCGTCATGTGAATCCGGAGGTCGAAGAAGTTCTGAATCTCACCGGCTTCAGCACGATATTTGAAATCGAATAATCAGTGATCGGATATAAAGAAATATCCATATAAAAAGAAAATGGACATTTTTAATGAATGTGTCCATTAGCAGCCCCGCGGTATTGATACCGCGGGGCTTTCTATGTTACGCTTCGAATGTATTTTGTGTGTATAATTGCTTTTTATGCTTACGAATGCGCATTAAGGGAGGCGCTTCGCACCATGCGCGGCGCGGTAAGGAACGCCGGGACATTCTTGATTTTATACAGAAAAAATGTCTCGATTGCGTAAGATTTATATAAGGAACAGGTCATGATTATGAAACCGACAGTAACAGAGATAATAAAAACAAGTATTGCGAAATTTGCAGAGTATGATGCCGTCATCTGGCCGGAGAAGGATGAAGTCATCCGCCGGACCTACCGTGAACTCGGTGAGGATATAGCGCGTGTGCGCAGCGGACTTCACGCAGCCGGGCTGACCGCCGCAGCTTCGGAGACATCTGATGCAAACGGGAACGTTTCCGCCGGAACGGAAGAATGCCCGGAGGAAGCGTCTGCTCCTCACATTGCCACTGTAGGGCGCAGCTCTTACCCGTGGGTCGTTACCTTCTATGCAGCGCTCACAGGAAACAGTGTTATTGTACCGATCGACATGAATCTTTCGGATGATGACATCATCGATGAGCTGAACCGCGCGGATGTCGTCTGCGCATTTGTAGACCCGATCAAAAAGACTCTTCTTGAACGTATTCCTTCCGACTGCCCGCAGATCAGCAAAGTCGTTCTTCTGACAGACAAAGAGGACGGACAGTCAGAATATGAGACCTGGAAGACATTCGGAGCGGATGCCCCGTTCTATGATATGCAGACTGCGGATCCGGAGGCCGTCGCGGCGATCCTGTTCACCTCCGGCACGACCGGTATCAGCAAAGGTGTTATGCTGACGCAGGGAAGTCTGGCTGCGGATGCCCTGAATATGTATTATCATCTTGCACCGGGCAGCGTCGATCTCTCTGTCCTGCCGATCCACCATGCATTCTGTCTGACAGTCGACTGGATTAAAGCTTTTGAGCAGGGCGTCACGGTCGCGATCAATGACAGTATCGGCCATCTGGTGAAGAATATCAAAAAGTTCGAACCGCATGTTATCCTCATGGTCCCGCTGATGCTGGAGACGATTTATAAGAAGCTGAAGTCCGTAAATCCGCTCATTCCGAAGAAGATGGTTGGCTCGCAGGTGTTCGGAAAGAATCTGAAACATGTCATCTGCGGAGGTGCCCGCCTGGATCCGAAGTATGTTGAGGATTTCAAGAAATACGGTATCGATATCTGGATGGGGTACGGAAGTACAGAGACTTCTCCGGTGGCATCCTTCAACGGAGAACGCGGTATTAAGTGGGATTCGCTGGGGAGACCGGTCGATAACACGGAAATCAGGATCGATAACGGCGAGGTCTGCGTACGCGGCGATATCGTCATGAAGGGCTATTACAAAATGCCTGAAGAGACAGCCGCTGTGCTGCGGGACGGATGGTTCTATACGGGGGATCTCGGCTATCTTGATGAGGACGGGTTCCTTTACATGAACGGCCGGAAGAAAAATCTGATCATTCTCGCGAACGGTGAAAATATATCGCCGGAAGAGATCGAGGGAGCCTTTGACACGACACCCATTATCGGGGAGATCGTCGTCGTCGGAGAGGGAACAAGCCTTCGGGCGCTCATTTATCCGGATCCGGAAAAGACCAGAAAGATGAAAGACGATCAGATCCGAAAAGAGATCGAGAAAGTGATCAAAGACTATAATAAGAAGCAGCCTTCCTACAGGAGACTGGCGGGATTTGATCTGCGGGATGAGCCCTTCCCGAAGACATCCACAAGGAAGATAAAGAGGGATCTGATCACGACATTCTGATAACAGCAGGATAAGAGAGGGGCTGCCGCACGCAGGCAATTGGAACCACTATATATAGCAGGCATTTGCAAATACCGTCTGCTATATATAATGGTGCCGGATTTACGTGCGGCAGCTCTTTTGTTCCTATACGTTATTGCTCTGTATTAAGGCGGATACCCCGCTTAAGTAGACGCGGGAGAGCAGAAAAGCGACAGCCTCGGAGGAATCGGC
>CAMNDN010000105.1:0-5063 GCA_946535445.1 uncultured Lachnospiraceae bacterium | reverse complement strand
GAATGCTGGCAGATTATATATGATCTGCCGGCTTTTCTTCTTTTTTCCTTAAATTTCCACTCATCTCTCTCCGCCCGTTCAAAATGTAGTATAATAATCTGGTAATGATACAGCACTTTCAAGGAGGTACAGACATGGATAACAAAGTTACGGAAAGTTTTAAAACATTACTTCTTGCCGGAGTCGGTGCCGCTGCTCTCACAATTGACAAATCACAGGAAATCCTGAAAGATCTCGTAGATCGCGGTGAAATCACTGTTGCGCAGGGAAAAGCGCTCAATCAGGAATTGAAGCACAGGATGCAGACGGTAAAAGAAACGGAAGCCGAAAAAAAGGATGAGACGCCGAAAGATTTCTCGAAACTTATCGCAGGTCTTTCCGAAGAAGATCTGAAGGCGCTTAAAGAGCAGATCCTCAAAGCGGAGAGCGGGAACGAATGATGGCAGTTTCCCCGGATTCCGACAATAAAACTGTATCGACCGGGGACGCGGTCTCTTCCAGCCCTTCCCGGGCACAGATCAAAGCGGAAAATGACGCCAGGTTCCGGGAGATCCGGGCCGTTCTTTCCCGAAATAAGATCACCCGGGGCATCTCGCCGGAAAAACTTCGTATTATCCTCGAGGAGCTCGGACCGACCTATATAAAACTCGGTCAGATCATGTCTCTCCACTCGGACATCCTTCCGAGAGCATACTGCGAGGAGCTCATGAAGTTGAGTTCCGAAGTGACGCCGATGCCGTTTGAAGACGTCGAGGATGTCATAAACGGATCATACAGGCTTCCCTGGCAGGATGTATTTGCTTCTATCGAAGAAACGCCTCTGGGCTCCGCATCAATTGCTCAGGTCCACAAAGCAGTCCTTCTGAATGGCGAGAACGTCGTCGTAAAGGTCGAACGTAAGGGGATCTACGACAAAATGGCCAGAGATATCCGGCTCCTGCACCGGGCGGTAAAGCTTCTTCCTCCCGTAGGAAACCTGCGTAATATCGTAGATCTGGATATGGTCCTGGATGAACTGTGGACAGTCTCCCAGGAAGAAATGGATTTTCTCAAAGAAGCGGCCAACATTGAAGAGTTCAGTGCCAATAATTCCGATTTCCGCTATATTTATGTCCCGAAACTGTACCGGGAATATACGACAGCCCGGGTGCTCGTAATGGAATATGTGGACGGAATCGCGATCAATGACAAGGAATCTCTTCTTGCCGAGGAATACGATCTGAATGAAATCGGCACCAAGTTCGTCAATAACTATATCCATCAGATCATGGACGATGGGTTTTTCCATGCGGATCCTCACCCCGGAAACGTAAAAATCCGGGACGGAAAAATCGTATGGCTCGACATGGGCATGATGGGCAGACTGACAGAACGTGAACGCAAGATCATGATCCGGGGCGTGGAAGGTCTCGGCATGAAAGACGTCACAATGGTCACGGACGCCGTCCTTGATCTCGGGAAATTCTGGGGAAAGCCGGACCGGGACCAGCTTTACAGAGATCTTCGCGATTTCATAGAAGAATACGGATCGATATCTATGGGACAGGTCGACATTGCGGAGACCCTGACAGCCATGATGGAAGTCATGAAAGCGAATAAGATCGGTATGCCCCACGGTATGACAATGCTTGCAAGAGGAATGTCCCACGTTGAGGGCGTACTTGCGGATATAAGTCCTGATATCAATATGATGGAAATCGCCGCCACTTCGGTGGCGGATGAAATACTCTCTGAAATCAACTGGAAGGACGAAGTGTCACGCTCGGCAAGGCATATCTACCGGTCAGCAAAAAAAAGTATTGATATTCCCCTCCTGGCAGCAGATATCATGCAGGAATATCTCGAAGGGCAGGGTCGGATGAATCTGAGACTGGAGGCCTCCACGGAATTTGCCCAGATCATTTACTCGTCCATACGGAATCTGGTCATCGGAATGTGTATCGTGGCACTTTTGATCGCCTCAAGTATACTATGTCTTACAGACATGCAGCCTCAGGTCCTTGGAATCCCGTTTCTGGGGGCACTCGGATACTTTCTGGCTTTCGCCTCGACGATGTATTTCTTTGCAAGATACATCTGGCGGAAATTCTTCAAGAAAAAATGAAAACATCAAAAAAGACTCCGAAGCAGACAGTATGATCAATTATACTGCATCACTTCGGAGTTCTTTTTTCACAAAAGCTTTTCTTCTGAAAACCCGGTATCTTTTTATAAAATCGACGATTCCGCGATACTCGTTATATGGTTGGCGATTCGATTCAGAGAGTTGAGCGCTTCTACAAATACAAGACCCTGATCGAACGAGCACTCACCGTTATTCATTCGTTTCATATGATTATCCTGTGCTTCGGCACACATTCTTCTGATTGCATGTTCCTCACCGCGGCTCTTCTCCACGAAATCCTCGTCGATCATCGCTTTTTTGAATTTATCAAATACACGGTCGAACATATAGACATCTTCCTTGTAGATGGTCTCGAATTCGGCGTTGGCCGTATCAGTAAATTGGATCTTACTCTCAATACATTTCTCACCCTGTTCCAGGATCTTGCAGGCATGATCCCCGATCTGCTCAATATCGTTCATATTCTGGAACACAGCGGAAAGATATCTTGACTCTGCCTCCGGCATCTCGATCATATTGGCGTTTGAAATATAATCCACGATTTCTCCGGTAAGGAAATCGATCGTCTCCTCATTATCCCGGATCTGCCGGCTCTTATCCCCCTTATGATAAACCAGTACCTCACAGGCATCCAGCACATTCTGGCGGACCATACCGAAAACTCTTTCAACTTCCTTCGATACCTGAAGAGCCATGACGGAAGGTGCCGCAACGATCGTCTTATCGATATATTCCAGACGAAGAGAACTCTCGTGAGCCTGCTTCGGAAGGAGCCTGTAGGTCATCTTTACGACTAAATTCGTCAGCGGCAGCAGAATGAGTCCGGTCACAAGCTTGAACATAATGTGGAAGAAGGAGACCTGGAAAGAAGCGCTGGCCACACGTGAGGTTATGATACCCGTAAGCGGTGTCAATATTACGAGCGGAATGAATATAATTGCTCCGACCGCGTTAAATACAAAGTAAATGATTGCAGCCCGCTTCGCATTATTCTTGGCATTCAGTGCGGACAGAATGACCGGTGAGGATGATCCCACATTTATGCCGCAGATGATAAAGGCCGCAAAATACAGAGGCATAAGTCCCTGCATGGCAAGAGCCTGAAGAATACCGACAGCCGCAGAGGAACTCTGAATGACCATACAGAGAGCAACACCGATCAAAAATCCGAGTATCGGATTTTTCGCATTCAGAATAAAGTTCTGGAAAACGACCGAATCCTTGAGCGGAGCCATCGCGCCACTCATTGTATGCAGTCCCTGGAACAGAAGACCGAAACCGAGAATGACCTGACCGACATGTTTATGTTTCTTCTTTTTGGCATACAGCATGAGGGCCGCACCGATCGCGATACATACCGGGGCAATCCCGGATACATCAAGAGCAATCAGGATACTGGTGATGGTCGTACCGATGTTGGCACCAAAAATAACGCCTGTAGCCTGTGCCAGATCCATGATGCCTGCATTAATAAAGCCCATTGCCATGACAGTCGTCGCCGATGAAGACTGTATACAGACAGTTACAAGCATACCGACAAGAAATCCCATGACAGGCATTCTGGTCAGTTTTTCCAGAAGGTCCTTCATCCGCGATCCTGCTGCGAGCTGAAGTCCCTCCCCCATGTAGTGCATACCGAAAAGGAAGGCACCCAGGCCTCCGAAGAGCGACAGGATATTTGAAAAATCCATAACTTTCCCCCAATCTAGCATGTGATATCTTTTTACTTTTCTATTTTACTTCTAAACACATTTCTCTTTCAATCATCGGGAAGAAAAAAAAACGAGATTGTTGTAAATTCTAAGTAAAGAAAAGCCGGCAGAAAAACTGCCGGCTGCATTTTCACCATATTATCTGTTTTTTCTCATCATGATCGTCTCTTCGAGAGAACATACTTTGTCCACCAGGCATACGATTAATGCCTCACGGGATTTCGGTACAGCCGTCAGAGTAAGCGGCCACATATGTGTACGTATGATTTCCTGTTCTTTCGATCCGATATGAAAGAGTTTCACCGCATTTTTCCTGGCTTTTTCGGGATGCGTAAATCCATGAAGCCTGTGCGTTCCCCCGTCATCATCATGCCAGTCATAAAGATAGAAATCATGAAGCATGGCACCGACAGCCAGTTTCTCCTCGTCAGCTCCCAGGTGGAACCTGCGGTTCAGTTTCAGGCTTTCTGAGACCACACGCTCGCAGTGGTCGTATGTCGTAATACTCCCATGCTGGGTATATGATTTCATCTGCTGTACCTTCGGGTGCTCAATATAGCCTTTGAGAAGTGTCCTGAGTTCTTTTTTCCTTGCTTCTTTCACTGTCATCCTCCCACATGGTAGACTTCCGTGTATACCATTCTGCCATTCTTCTGCTCTGATTTCATGAGAGAGATCCTCTTTACCATCATTTCTTTTTTCGGAACGCTGATTCCCTGCGGATGTATATTCGAAGCTTTTCTTACCAGCGTAATATGCGGTTCGAATTTTTTCCTGTCATATTTTATCCCGGCTGCATCCAGCTGTATTCCGAGAGCTTTCACATAAGCTTTGAGCTTTTGACCGCCTTTGGCACCGACCCAGAGCAGATCTCCGAAATTCCCCAGATCCGTCAAAGTCAGCATAAAGGGAACAAAAGGTGCCGCATCCATGGCCTGCCTGACACCTTCCATATTTTGTGTTTCTCCGATAAAAACCAGGGTCAGATGAAGATTGTCCGCGGGACAATAGCTGCCGCCCACATTCTTCTTCTTCAACTCGTGCATCGTTGTGATCAGACCTTTTCTGATATCGTCCGAGAACTTTATCGCAATAAATAATCTCATTTCTACTCCCGAAGCCAAATATGCCTCTTATTATTAATTACGTCGTCTGCTGCCCGAAGGCCAGAATAATAACACATTTTTCGAAGACTTTTAATCTCTGACGCTTACTTTGTATCCCAT
>CAMNDN010000104.1:0-5238 GCA_946535445.1 uncultured Lachnospiraceae bacterium | reverse complement strand
CCACCGGAATACTTCTTTTAAAAACGTAAAAAGAGCCGATTCCTCGGCTCTTTCCTCTTCAAAACTTACCCCCGAAAGTTTCCCCTCAAGGAATATTGTACCTCTTTTTTGTTCTTTATGGTGGGCTTTCAGCCCACTCCATGCTCAATTCTCCAGAAAATTCATTGAAAAGCATCCTGTCCAGCTGCCGACCTGCGTACCGTCATCGACATAAATATTAACAGTGTGCTCTTTCTCGAAAATATTCTCCGCGATGCTGTTCACCTGATAATATGCCGTACAGCTTTCCCCTCTTCCGTATTTTTCCTCAGAAGTCCAATTGTAGGTGTTCTTGCTTTCCAGATCGATCAGCTCAAATCGAATATGAGTGTTTCCCTCCGACGGTCCGCCGTACAATGTTGCACGCACCAAAGCGCTTTGCTCAGAACCGACCAGATAATCAACGCCTGTATCTATCTCTGCGTGCCAGGCATACATGACCTCCTTTAAGCGGGCAGCACCGGGATAGTCAGCCTTTATCAGCTCCTCAATATATCGGTAGCTTGAATCAGTCGGTCTCTCTGAGACCAGCTCACAGTAATTAAATTTAGCAGAAAGACCTTTTTCATCAGCGTCTTTATAGCCGGAAATCTCTGAAAAAAGGACTGATGCCTGTTCATACTCTTTATCCGAGGCCAGTTCCTGTGCCTTAAGATACGCACATTCATTGGCAAGCATGGCGGCATTCTTATAGTTTTCAATTTTCACAAAATCGGCACGACCCCTGTCATAGTCCCCGGCATCCATCTCTGCCTGCGCCTTAAGATAACAATTCTCCAGGATCTTATCTCCGAGTGACGGTTCTAAATCATCCAGAGGAACGTCTTTCTTGTACTCCAGCAGGACCTGATAAAGCTTTTCAGCACTTTCGTATTCTCCTTCCTCACTCTGCTTCTCTGCACTGCTCAGCGCAAGCGCATAGAAGTCCTTTAAGCGCATTTCTGCGTCGTCAATCCCGCCATGCATGATCTGTGTATAGAAGACGAACGCTGAAGCAGCATTTGCGGAAGTCGGCTGTTCTGAAAAATCCTGTACATATTGTTCTGCAGTTTCTGTACACACCCTCAGGATACCTGCCCGGTCCTGCTCCTCATTCGGCATTCCTCTGAGCCCCTCCATTGATTCGAGTGCTCTGTCCCACCGGTCTTCCTGAATGAAGTACTGTATCTGACCGTTTAAACTGATCTCTTTAACTGTCTCCTCGTCTACCCCAGACTCACGAAGCAGGTCAAGATAGCCCTCGCCCTCTTCGCTCAGAAATAAACCGGTCACCTGTTCATGTCCTGATTCAGCTGAAATACATCCGCAGATCACCGTCTCCGCAATTTTGCGGAACTGTGTCCTTCCTTCTGAATTCATTTTATCATAAGGCATCTGCTGCAGGAGCTTCTGACTCATCCCGAATATCTCTTCCGGGTCACTTTGGCCTTCCGAAAGTGTTTTTAAGGCATCTGTCAGGATTTTCTGCCGCTCCCGCGGAATGACTATATGCTGTCTGTAAAAGAAGAAAGTAAAAAGACATGCACACAGGCATAGAAGAAAGAGGCAGATCCGCGCAGTAAAATAATGGTTCCTCTTCGCGGGATCATAACCGGGCAGTCTCTTAAGCAGCCGGTCAAGCCCTGACGGGTTCTCATGAATTCTTTGGATCTGTTCCCTGATCTGTACAGCAGAAGAATAGCGGCGTGCCGGATCCAGGTTCGTAGCCCGCTCTGCTATACGGGCCGCATCCGGATTACCCGGGAGCATTATCTCAATCAGTTTTCCCAACGCGTAAATATCGGTGCGAATGTCTGAGGCAGCAAAACCATACTGCTCAGGTGCCGCCATTCCCTGCGTGCCAATGAGCTGTGTGTCTCTTTTCTGTCCTCTGACATAAAGTTTGGCGGCATCGTAATCAATGATTTTGACCTGCCCTTCCTCCGTCAGCATGATATTGGAAGGTTTCAGATCTCTGTGAATGATGGGGGGATCTGCGCCATGCAGAAAAAGCAGTCCGTTGCATACCTCAGTCAGAATCCGTATACGCTCCTGAAACGGCAGACCTTCCCCCTCTCCGGTCTCTTCGAGGATCACATCCAGCGTTTTTCCCTGAATAAATTCTTCGATAACAATCAGGTCATCCTCATCCTGCCAGCAATATTCAATTTCCGGCACATAGCTGCTCTTGTGTGTTCTCAGCCATTCGAAGACTTCCGGATTATAAATGGTAAGCCTTTTCCTGTAAAACAGCTTTCCGGATGCATTATCCCTGACAATCGCTTTGCCGTCTTCCCGGAGCTGCACCTCTTCATAAAGAGCCATTTCACATATTTTATTCAGTTCCTCCATTCGTTCATCCAACATGCCGTCTTTCACTCTTCCCCGGTTTGTGCTACTATTACAAGTAGATATTTTCGTTAAATATCATACACTACGGAATTGGGGAAAACAATGGACGAATCAACGACGAAACAGTTAGAAAGTGTTCTGGCAGATATCGACTCGGAAAAAAAAATGGCCTTGTTCATGCAAGATCCGAAAGTCACAGATGGTTTTCACAGCTTCCCGGAGTATTTTGAATCTCTGGAGGCAGTTAAATCTATCGACAGTGTGGAACTGATCCGCAGAAGCTCTCTTGAACGTTCTTACTATTATCAGATCATGAAAGGGACCCGCAAACCGGGACGGGACAAGGTCATTCGTCTCTGTCTGGCTGCGGGCCTCACCCTGCACGAAACGACACGTGCTCTGGAACTTTCCGGTAATGCAACTCTGTACCCGAAGAGAAGGAGAGATATCATTCTTACTGTGGCTATAAACCAGAAAGCAGGCGTCATCAACACGAATCTTTTATTAGATAAGTACGGAGAAAGTCCTCTCAATTAAATGTCACGGTCGGCATATATTCACTTCACTTCTTTCAGATGGTATAAAAATGCGGTAAATTCCGGAATCTCACGCGGAATCGGAATTCCGGCATGCATAAGAGCCATTCCGGTCACAATGCGTTCACTGCCGTCTCCCTCCACACGGTATCGCTTATTCGGTGCAAGACCTTTGCATTTAATGTATTCCTGAGGTCCGTTCATGGTCAGATTTACGGTAATTACCGTTACAAGCGCCTCACTCTTATCCTTTGCCAGACATTCCCAGGCAACAAGATTCACCTGTTCGAAAGGATTAGCCAGTCTGTAATAATCTCCGAAGAAATTCAGATCATAGTACTTGTGATAAAGAGCGCTCATCTTTCTGCAGGCTTCGATCTCACTCGAATGAAGCTTTGTGGCGTCAAGCTCATAGCCGAATGTCCCGCACAATGCGATCGCCGCTTTCGTCTCCAGCGGGACCATCGGGCTTGCCTCCGACACGTGTGCACCCATGGTGCAGACCGGATACAGGAAGGATGATCCGTAGTGAAGTTTCAGATTGTCGAGCGGTCTTGTGTTATCTGAACTCCAGTACTGTACAAAATACGTGAGCATGGCTGTATCAAAGCGTCCGCCTCCGCCCGCGCAGCCTTCAAAAAGAATGTCCGGATGGGTCTTAATTATGCCATCCATGACCCTGTAAAGTCCGAGGACATAGCGGTGAGAGATTTCTCCCTGATCCTCCGCAGGAAGGGCATTTGACCAGAGATCGGTAATCGCCCGGTTAATATCCCATTTCACATAATAGATATTTGCGCTGTCGAGTATTCGATTAATGCTCTCGATGAGATAATCCTGGACTTCGCGCCTTGTCACATCAAGGACAAGCTGATTGCGGCTCCGGACAGCATGTCTGCCCGGAATTTCCATTGCCCAGTCCGGATGCGCTCTGAACAGGTCCGAGTCCTCAGAGACCATCTCCGGTTCGAACCAGATGCCGAATTTCATGCCAAGATCATTGATCTGTCTGACAAGCTCGGTAAGACCGCACTTTATCTTCTTCTCATTGACATACCAGTCGCCGAGGCCGGAATTGTCATCGTCTCTCTTGCCGAACCAGCCATCATCCATGACGATCATTTCAACACCCATGTTCCGGGCAGCTTTGGCAATTTCCACAAGCTTTACATCATCAAAGTCAAAGAAGGCAGCCTCCCACGTATTGATCAGCACAGGCCGCTTTACATCCTTTACGAATTTGCTCCTGTTCAGATTATTCCTGATAAAATTATGATAGTTATGACTCATCCGGGTGAGTCCTTTGTGCGTATAGGTCATGAGAACGGCAGGCGTATCAAAGCTTTCACCGGGATCGACATTATAGCTGAACAGACGGTCATTCACGCCCATGACCAGCCTTGCCTGATCGTACTGGTCAAGCTCTACCTCGGCGATGAAACTTCCGGAGTACATAAGCGCAAAACCATAACAGGAGCCGTACTCTTCATTTGCCGTTCTGTCCACAAGTGCTATGAACGGATTCTGCTGATGGGAGGAAATCCCCCGTCCGCTTCGTATTTTATGCACATGATGTGTCAAAGGCTGCCGTTCAACCTGGCGTTCCTGCCCATACCTTCCCGGCAGAGAGAGAATATCAAGATTTTTTCCGTTCATATAATCCATATTGATGGACATGATCCTTTTCAGGCTGATCGGTCTGTCCCCGGCATTATGAACTCTGGCTGCCCGCATGATAATATCTGCCTCTTCGAACACAGAATAGAGAAGTGTCACCTGCACTTTGGTAACAGCATCCTCTATGACAAGTTCAAGCGTATCGACGGTATCGCCTGTATTGGCATACGCAGTGGGAAGACCTGAGAGCGTGAACGGTCCGCTGTATATCTTGTGTGAGACATATCTTCCGTTAAAAGAAAAGCTCCCGTCGGCATTCTGAACTTCGATAGAGTTGATCCTGAAGTCACCCTGCTGCTGCGTCGTAAATTCCTGAGGCTGAGCATCCAGAGAGAAAGTACGCTCTTTCAGTGAATCGTACGGATTTCCGGAGAATCCCCGGTCATATCTTCTGATCAGATAGATGAGATCTTCATCTTCTATAGTTGCTCCGTAATAGAGATGTTTTACATAGTTAAGATTCCCTATTTTCAGCTGGTACGTTGTTTTCGCCGTGTGAAGTGAAAATGTTCTTTTATTCTCATTATATACGATCGCCATAACGAGCTCCTCATAAGATGATTATTAATAGAAAGTACCTGTATTAATAGTACTTTATGACCGCGTTTTGTGCTTTGTCGTTATGGAAGAGCTTTATGTCGATTTGTTATAAATT
>CAMNDN010000103.1:0-5330 GCA_946535445.1 uncultured Lachnospiraceae bacterium | reverse complement strand
GGCTCGAATTTTTAAAGTACCGGCCGCTCGACGACGCCCTGCTCAAGCAATTATTTCGATTTCAGCTTGACTTTAAGTAACAAGTGGGAAGTTTTAGTACTATATTAAAAAGAATTAAAAAATACTATATTAAGGAGAAACACTATGGACGAAATCAAAAGCATACTTCTGGAGATTCTTGATGAGACAAGACCGGATGTGGATTTTGAAGGAGAGGAAGCACTGATCGATGACAAGATCCTCAGCTCCTTTGATATCATCTCCGTCGTCAGCGAGATCAACAATGAGTTCGATATCAAGATCAAGGCTGCAGACCTCATTCCGGAGAACTTCAACACAGTGGATGCCATGTGCGAACTGATCGAGAGACTGCAGGACGAGTAAAGTCAGATGAAAGCTGCCGCGAAAAATATTTGCATCTATATTGTGTTCATCCTGGTCCTTATTCTGGCAGCAGGCTTCTTTTTTCGCGCCTTCACGCCGGAAGACGGGAACTATGTCCTGCCGAGGGACTTCTACAGAAAAGAGAATGACCGCTTTGATGTGCTCTTCGCCGGCACTTCCAAAATAAAGCAGGATATCTACCCCATGCTTCTTTATGACGAGTACGGCATCTCTTCCTATAATCTCGGAACCGGCGACCAGAC
This sequence comes from uncultured Lachnospiraceae bacterium, assembly GCA_946535445.1. Lineage (GTDB taxonomy): Bacteria > Bacillota > Clostridia > Lachnospirales > Lachnospiraceae > Chordicoccus. Next base: position 4,683 of record CAMNDN010000103.1, on the reverse strand, counting down.
CGTCGCCTTATCCTACTATCTTCTGAAGGATGCCATTGACCGCCAGCATCCGAAGCTGGTCGTCCTCGAGGCAGGCATGGGGGATTACAAAACGACGTACGAAGGCACCGAGGATGTCCATTACATATCCGACAACATGCCGTTCTTCTCAAAATCCAGATATGAGCTGATCCGGGGCGTTGAGAAAGAGGGGGAAGACTCTCTCCGCTTTCTTTTCCCGTGGTACGAATATCATTCGAGATGGTCCGAGCTCAAGAGGGAGGATGTGGTCCACGAAGATCCCGGGGCCGCCTACGGTTCCTGGGTCCTGGCCCAGAGTATTGATACCGGTACTTTTGAGCCCTGCGAGGCTGATCCTGCGTGGGAGCTCCCGGATGTCACGAAAGAATATCTGGAAAAGATCGTCTCTCTCTGCGAGAAGACGGACACGCAGCTTTTGCTGGTCTGTCTGCCGGTCTTCGGACCCGGTCTGCTGCCGGCGGAGCTCTATCCGGAGAGGGTCAGTGAATGTGCGGCGGTCGAGACATTTGCAAAAAATCACAATGTTGTGTGCATGAACCTCATAAGCAGTGCCGGGGAACTGGGACTTACTTCCGGGACCGACTCCATCGACGGCATGCATCTGAATCTGAGCGGGGCCGAAAAGTTCTCTTCATGGATCGGAAAGACGCTGAAAGAGAACTATGATCTTCCCGACAGAAAGGACGAACCGGGGTACGAGTTCATCGCGAAGGATTATGCGGATTATTGTTCGTTCCGCTCAAGGCAGATCCTGGCCACCGACAACCGGGCAGCCACCTATTTCAGGCATCTCAAAGAGACCTTTGATACGGAGGATTATCTCTATGTCCTGACTGCTGCGGGCGATACCTCGGTCTCCATGACGGACACGGTCAGGCAGTCGCTCCGGGAGATGGGTCTAAGCGAGGTCGATGACGCTGCGGGAAATCATCCCTATATTGCCGTGATCGATCAGGGGCGTGTGGTCTATGAGACCTCGGACTTTACCGGGACGTCCGATTACTGGGAAGATACGGTATCCGGTGTCAGAGTCACGGCCCTGAGCCGCAATGCGGAGGAGGGGAGCAGCACGCAGGTCATACTGGATCTGAATAATTATGTACTGCAGGGACCCGGGCTGAATGTCGTGGTCTATGATAAGAAAACGGGCAGAAAGGTCGATGCTTCCTATGTGACCGCGGATGCGGGGAACGGGGAGATTGCGCATAAGCTGCCGTGAGACGGACGCCGGGGACGGTTCTTCCCGGCTGGTCTTTGACCAGCCTGAAGAACCGTCCCCGGCGTCCGTTCCCAGTGTCCATCTCCCCCTCGTTTGTTGACAACCCCTATCTCCTTGAACTATAATTTTTGAAGATTTCTATACTAACTTACTCGGGTACTGACATGGCTGTATTCTCTCTTTATTATGTTGCGTTCGTCGGCATCGCCGTCCTCCTTTATTACCTTGCCCCCAAAAAATATCAATGGGTCATCCTGCTTGTTTCAAGTATAATGTTTTACTATCTTTCAGGCGGTCTGAGGGCAGGTATCTTTATCACGGTCACGATCCTGTCGACTTTCTACGGTGCTCTCGCCATAGACCGCATCGGCGAAAAAGCCCGCCTTACCATAAAATCCTCCGGCACCCCTCTGTCCAGGGAAGAAAAGAAAGCTATCCGCGGAAAGGCCCGTGTGAAAAAGCGCAAAGTCTTTCTGCTCACCCTCCTGATCAATCTCGGCATATTAATTGTCCTGAAGTACACCGGTTTCTTCACGACCAACTTAATGAGCCTCTTTTCGCGCGCGGGTGTTCCCCTTCAGATACCGGAGGTCAATTTTCTCCTCCCGCTGGGCATCTCATTCTATACATTCCAGACAACAGGCTATCTCATAGACGTCTACAACGAGAAATTCGAGGCAGATCGCAGCCTCCTCAAATTCGCCCTGTTCGCCTCCTGGTTCCCGCAGATCATCCAGGGACCGATCAGCCGGCACGACGACCTTGCGCCTGAACTCTGTGCGGAGCGCTCCTTCAATGAGAATTCTTTCCGGACCGGTATTTACCGCATCCTCTGGGGCTACTTCAAAAAAATGGTCATTGCGGAGCGATGCGCAATCATCGTGAACGAGATCATCGCGAATCATACCTATAAGGCCTACAACGGTCTCACCATCTTTCTCGGCATCCTGCTTTTCGGCGTCCAGATGTACGGAGACTTCGCCGGCGGCATCGACATCGTCATCGGCGTGTCCGAACTGTTCGGCGTTAAGCTTGTTGAGAATTTCCGCCAGCCCTACATGGCTCAGAATATTTCCGAATACTGGAAGAGATGGCACATCACACTCGGCACGTGGATGAGAGATTATGTATTTTATTCCGTGGCGCTCTCAAAGCCCTTTATAAAAATGCAGAAGTCTCTGAAAAAATCCGGCCGCTCCTATGCAGCCAAAGTCATTCCGCCGACGCTTGCCTCTTTCATCGTTTTCCTGCTCGTAGGTATCTGGCACGGAGCCAACTGGCGTTATGTGATCTACGGACTCTTTCACGCGACACTGGTGTCAACGCACACCCTGTTCGAACGTCCCTATGAGAAAATGCGGGCTTTCTTCCATATAAACAGCACTTCGGCAGGCTGGAAAGGTTTCAGCATAGCAAGGACCGTTTTCCTTGTCACGATCAGTGATTATTTCGACTGCGCGCCAAGCGCGACCGAAGCCTTCCGGCTTCTGAAAAAGACTTTTACTGTATTCAATCCATGGGTCCTGACCGACGGTTCGGTCTTCCTGCACGGTGTATCGGAGCGGGAGTTTTCCATCCTCATGCTGGCGATCATTCTCCAGATCGTTGTCGATGTGGTAAATGAATCAGGCATTAAGATCCGTGAGATACTTGCCCGCCAGAACATCGTATTCCGCTGGAGCGTAGTCTACCTGGCCATATGGGTGATACTCACTTTCAGCGTATACGGACCCGGTTTTAATGTAGGTGCATTCCTCTATCAGCAGTTCTGAAATGAGGCAAATGCCGGAGACCGGTCATCTCTGACAGCCGACAGACTTAAGCACACAGATATCGGAGCTTCCCATGAAGGTCATCATAAAACGAATTGTCAAATGCATCCTGTTCCTCACCATCCTTGCCCTCATGGCCGGGTCCCTTTTCGGTGCCTTCACGCCGGATGACGGGAACTTCGTACTTCCGGCAGATTTCTATCGAAAGGAGCATGACCGTTTCGATGTCCTTTTCGTCGGAGACTCCCTCACCAAGCAGGACATCTTCCCGATGACCCTTTATGAAAAGTACGGAATCAGTTCCTACAACCTGGGAACCGGAGATCAGACGATCGCGCTGTCCTACTATCTCCTGAAGGATGCCATTAAGCGCCAGCACCCGAAACTGGTCGTCCTCGAAGTCGGCATGGGTGATTACAGAACGACCTATGAGGGACCGGAAGATGTTCACTACATCACGGATCATATGCCGTTCTTCTCCAGAGGGAAGTACGAGCTGATCCGGGGTGTGGAAAAAGAGGGAGACGATTCTCTCCGTTTCCTTTTCCCATGGTATGAATATCATTCGAGGTGGACCGAACTTACAGAAAAGGATGTGGTCCACGAAGATTCCGGGGCCGCCTACGGTTCCTGGATTCTTGCCCAGAGCAAAAATACCGGTTACTTTGACCCCTGTCAGCCGGATCCTTCCTGGGAACGGCCGGAGGTCGTGGATGAATATCTGGAAAAGGTCGTCAGCCTCTGCGAGGAGACGGGCACGCAGCTGCAGATCATCAGCATGCCTGTTTTCGGACCCGGCCTGCTTCCGGCGGAGCGCTATCCGAGGCGGGTCAATGAGTGCGCGTCGGTCGAGGCATTTGCCGAAGAACACAATATTCCGTGCATGAATCTCACGACCGGTGCCGCGGAGCTTGGCCTTGACGCCGGGACTGACACCCTGGACGGCATGCATCTGAACATGTACGGTGCGGAGAAGTTCTCCTCATGGCTCGGGCAGGTGCTGAAGGATACTTATGATCTGCCTGACCGCAGAGAGGATCCCGATTATGATTTCTTTGCGCGTGATCATGAGAAGTATATGTCCTTCCGTTCCAGACAGATGCTGGCCACCGACAACCGGGCGGCCACCTATTTCGGGCATATCAAAGAGACCTTTGACACGGAGGATTATCTCTATGTTCTGACTGCGGCGGGTGATACCACGCTCTCCATGTCGGATACCGTGAGGCAGTCGCTCCGGGAGATGGGGCTCCATGGGGTCGATGCGGCCGCGGGAAATCACCCCTATATTGCTGTGATCGATAAAGGGAATGTGGTCTACGAGACAACGGATTTCTCGAAGACGTCCGACTACTTTGAGGATAAAGTGTCCGATATCAAAGTCATAGCCCTGAGCCGCAATGCGGAGGAGGGGAGCAGCACACAGGTGATGCTGGATCTGAACAATTATGTGCTGCAGGGACCGGGACTGAATGTTGTGATTTATGATAAGGAGACGGGCAGGAAGGTGGATGCTTCCTATGTGACTGCGGATGTGGGAAATGGGGAGATAATGCATAAGCTGCAGTGAGACGGACGTCGGGGACGGTTCTTCCCGACCGGTCTTTTGACGGACGTCGGGGACGGTTCTTCGCGCAGGTCTTTTGACCTACGGGAAGAACCGTCCCCGAC
>CAMNDN010000102.1:0-5497 GCA_946535445.1 uncultured Lachnospiraceae bacterium | reverse complement strand
ATCCGGGACGGATGACAGCAGCATGTCGGACGGATCCGGGACGGACGACAACAGTACGTCGGCAGACGAATCCGGGGAGGATGACAGCAGCATACCGACAGACGGATCCGGAGAGGATGACAACAGTGTAACGGCAGATGAATCCGGAAAAGACACTGTGCCGGATGAATCTTACCAGAGATTCCTGCCGGGTGAGACAGAAGATATCTGGAATCATATACAGGGAAGAGACGTAATAGGGTCCGAGCTGATCAGGGATATCATGCTCGATCCATGGAAAAAAGCTGTAAAGGGATCGGAAGATGGGTCTGTGCCTGCCGGACAGGATACCTGAATACACGATAGCCGGAACCTTTACCGGAAAGGAGCTCTATGTATATAAAAAATGTAAAGGTCTACGGACCGGATCGGATTTTCCGCGAGGGCGGTATAGGAATAACCGGCGATGTATTCTCCGACGCTGTGGCCGGGAATGCCGGGGAGGAAGATATCTATGACGGAAAGGGCTGCTATGCCATTCCCGGACTCATTGATATCCATTTTCACGGGGCGCTGGGAGAAGATGTCTGTGACGGAACGTTCGGCGCAGTCGAGACAATTGCACGTTATGAGGCGTCGGAAGGTATTACGGCTGTCTGCCCGGCTACGCTGACACTGAGCGTGGAGGATCTGAATAAGATCCTTGCAAATATGGCTGCGTTCAGAGACCGACAGAATGCAGGTGAATACATGGACTGTGCCGATCTGATCGGTATCAATATGGAAGGACCTTTTATCAGCAAGGTCAAGAAAGGCGCTCAGAATCCGGCCTTTATGATTCCTTGTGATGCCGGTATCGTGGAAGATTTTATCAAGTCTTCAAAAGGGCTCCTCAAGTTCATCGGGCTTGCCCCGGAAGATAATCCGGATTTTGAATCCTATATTGCAGCCGTGAAAGACCGGGTGACGGTATCTCTGGCCCACACCAACTCCGACTATGATACTGCGATGAGAGCGTTTGCCGCAGGCGCAAAGCATGCGGTCCATCTTTACAACGCAATGCCGGAATTCACACACAGAAGTCCGGGAGTCGTCGGCGCTGTATCAGATACTCCGGATGTTACGGCGGAGATAATAACCGACGGGATCCATGTTCATCCGTCAGCTGTCCGCGGCACGTTCAAGATGTGCGGTGCAGAACGAATGATCCTGATCAGCGACAGCCTTCGCTCGACCGGAATGCCTGACGGTCAGTATGAACTGGGAGGGCAGCAGATCACCAAGAAGGGAAAATACTGCAGGATGGTGGAAAGCGGGGCGCTCGCCGGTTCAGTTTCGAATCTCAGGGAATGTATGGTGAATGCTGTCAGGGAAATGGGACTCCCGCTTGAAACAGCTGTCGCGTGTGCGACGATCAATCCCGCAAAGGCTCTCGGTCTGGAGAAAGTCTACGGTTCGATCGAGAACGGAAAGAAAGCGGATCTGGTCCTGCTGAAAGAAGACCTTTCGCTGGCAGGTGTTATAAAAGACGGTGTACTGATCAGAGAGTGCCGGTAAGGTCTGTTCGTGATTGGTACAGACTAATTTCAGAAAGAAGGAAAATCGTGAAAATTGGACGTAACATGCCGTGTTGGTGCGGCAGCGGTAAGAAATACAAAGCATGCCACATGGCATTCGATGACAGGATCGCCGGCTTTCAGCGAGCCGGACATCTTGTTCCGGATCATAAAATCATAAAGACAGAGAAAGATATCGAAGGCATCAAAAAGAGCGCAGTTATAAATATAGCCGTACTGGATGAAATCGGTGAGAAAATCAAAGCGGGCATGTCCACACAGGAAATCGATGATATTGTGATGACCACCACGAAAAAAATGGGGGGAATTCCCGCGGACCTGGGATATGAAGGTTTCCCGAAAAGCGTATGCACATCCATAAATGATGAAGTGTGCCATGGAATACCTTCAAAAGACATTATTTTGAAGGACGGAGACATTATCAACGTTGACTGTTCAACGATCCTGAACGGTTATTTTTCCGATTCATCCCGTATGTTCATGATCGGAGATGTCAGTCTCGAAAAGAAAAGGCTTGTTCAGGTGACAAAGGAATGTGTGGAGGTCGGTATTTCCAAGGTCATACCCTGGACCCTGATGGGCGACATGGGACATGCCGTTCATCAGCATGCCCTTGACAACGGTTATTCCGTTGTCCGGGAAATCGGAGGTCATGGATGCGGAAATGCCTTCCATGAGGACCCGTTCGTGAGCTATGTATCAAAACCGGGTACGGAAATGCTTATGGTCCCGGGCATGGTATTTACGATCGAGCCGATGGTGAATATGGGAACAGACCGTATCTACTGCGATGAAGAGAACGGATGGACTATTTACACGGCAGATCATATGCCGTCTGCCCAGTGGGAGGTCGAGGTCCTGGTCACGGAGACCGGATGTGAAATATTGTCGTGGTAAGGACAGTATCGGAAAATTTGATAAAAAATCCCGGATGTTTGTGTTTATTTTGCGAAATTTAGCTGAAAACACTTTCTTTTTAGTTCCTTTTACGAGATAATTGACGCATAGGTTTTTATGACCGAGTATCTGAGATTCAGAATAGGTACCGGAATATAATTAAAATATGGAGGTATTACTATGAAGTTATCGAACGGACTGAGGGCGGTATTTCTGGCAGGCGTAGGCGCAGTGGCTGTGACAGGAGAGAAATCCAAAAAGATCATTGATGATCTTGTAAAGAAGGGCGAACTTACAGTAGAGGAAGGCAAGCTCCTCAATGAAGACCTTGCCAAGAGTTTGAGTGAGAAAGTTAATGAAAGGACCAAAAAGGTCGCTGAGCGCGCAGGAAATCTTAATGTATCCAGAGAAGGCATCAAATCCCAGCTTTTTGATATTCTGGTAAATATAGATAAGATGACAGACGATGAGAGGAAAGCTCTGCGCGAAAAACTTGACGCTGCAGATAAAGCAGCCAAAGAAAAGGCTGCGGCGGTCAAAGAAGACGGGGAAGAAGTGATCGAAGCAATTCTTACGGATGCGCTGAAAAATGCTACGAGTGATCCGGAATTGGAAGATGCCATTGAGGATGCTGAGAAAGCGGTCGCGGAAGCGGTTGCCGAGTCGGATCCGGAAGCTGCAGCTGAAGGTGAAGAAGTTGTGGAGGCGATCATTGCGGATGCCACAGCGGATCAGACAGATGAAGCAGAGACAGAGGATGCGGTAGAGGATGCGTTTGATGCCGTGGCGGACTCCCCCGATGCGGATGCTGTAGAAGCTGCGGGAGAAATCGTTGAGGCTATTGTGTCAGAAGCGAATGAGGCAAATGTAGCTCCGGTTGAAGAAAAAGACGCAATCGATGAAGCAATCGATGCCGTGGCGGACGCTGAAAACTGAAAACAGATAGTTGATCACTGACTGGACGGGCCGAATAAGAATGTGTTGAAAAGAAGCGATAAGGCTGCAGAGTTCATCTGCAGCCTGTCATTTTTTCAGAAAAGTCAGCTGAAATATTCTTTCGGTGTGATCTCAAAATATTCACAGATTTTGAAGAACAGGGACATCGAAGGAAGCATCTTTCCCTTTTCAATACGGTTTATATAACTTTCACTCTGTCCAAGAGCCAGGCTCATCTCTCTTGCAGAGACACCTTTCTGTTTACGCAGCATAGCCAACTTATCTCTGAAAAAAACTTCGTACATGTCTTTACCTCTCTAGTATAGTTCAGCAGTGTTGTAAAAGAAATGTGAAGCATTAAATACTTCTAACTATATGAGTATATACAACAAGTGGACACAAAACAGATACTAAAAGAGGTGGTTCATGACAAAACGACAGTATAATCTTGAAAAAAGTATTTTTTTTGTATCTTTACAGCTGAAGGAGGAGAAGATGTATAAAAAATTTAAGAAGGCTGTAAGCGTTTTTTCAGCTATTTTCATTGCGGCTGGACTATTGGCGGGATGCGGATCTTCTGGAACGACAGCGGCAGTAAATGATACGACCTCTTCCGTGACGACAGCGGAGGCGGAGCATAAGGCGGAAGTCACACTGATAAGCTTTGCCGGGAAAACGCTGAAGGTCACGTATGAGGATAAAGAGTACACCCTCGATATTTCAAAAGCGATTATTAATACAAATGTCATGCATAGCGGTGACAGGCTGATCATCTATTATGACGGAGAACTCGGTGACGATCCGGACAAGTTCACGGTCATTTCAGTTGAAAATACTAACGTCGAAGATGATGACTCAGCGGAGATCGTGGGAACGCTGGAGGAGATCACCATGAATTCCATCACGATCCGCACAAATGACGGCAGGATCATTACATTTAACGCGAACAATGCAGAGCATTCCTTCAGCTATGGCATCAATGAAGGAAACTGGGTGACGGTTATTTACGATGGCGTGCTGAACGGCACGGATACTACCAATCTGGCGGTCACAAAGATCCACGATGAGGATACGGAGCACGTAAAACAGGTCAAGGCCCAGACTACGATCGAGGATGTAAACGATACGGTATATGCTCTTGAGTATGTATATGTACATTCCTCCTATATGATGGCATCGGAAGTCATCGGTGCGCTGGAGGCAGGGCAGGAAGTTAAAAGGACCGGGCGCTGCAATAACGGCTGGGACCGCATTGTTTTCGAAGGAAAGGAAGCTTACGTTTACGGCAGCCTTCTGACAACGAACCCCAACGAGATCGGCATGAAGGGCTCTCTTACACCTCTGTCGCAGAAGGTAAATATCAAGGCCCGTTCCGAGACAGTGTATGCCAAGGCGGATGCCAATGTCCGTCAGGGCTATTCTACGGCATCCTCTTCCATCGGCGCGCTGAAAGCCGGAACGGCCGTGATTCGTACCGGTATCTGTGACAATGGTTGGTCACGCATTGACTATAAAGGAATGGATGCATATGTTTACAGTGATCTTCTCACGACCAGGAATCCCAACACTGAGAAGGACGGTGTCCGGATCACGGCTGTGAACGAGACTGTATTCGCGGTAACGGATGCCAATGTCCGGGAGTCTTTCTCCGTTGATTCCAAGGCGATCGGATCTCTGTCCTTCGGAGATAATGTCGTGCGTACAGGTATCTGCAGCAACGGCTGGTCACGAATAATCTATAACAACCGGGATGCCTACGTGAACAGCGATCTGATTTCCAGGACCAACCCTGTTGAGGTCGTTGTGGTAACGATCTATGTGACGAAAGGCTACGCCTGGGCTGTAACAGACGCGAACATCAGAGAATCTTTTACGGTTGAATCGAACGTGATCGGTGTCCTTAAGGAGGGAGAGAAAATTGAGGTCACGGGCGTAACGGATAATGGCTGGACCCGTGTATCTTATAACGGGATGGTAGGATTTATTCACAATGATCTGCTGACCAACGTTGACCCGAGTCCGGCTCCGACGAAAGCCCCGACCAAGGCTCCGACAAAAGCCCCGACCAAGGCTCCGACGAAAGCCCCGACCAAGGCTCCGACGAAAGC
>CAMNDN010000101.1:0-5542 GCA_946535445.1 uncultured Lachnospiraceae bacterium | reverse complement strand
TGCTATCTGAGCCGTGACACTTTCCGGCTTTTGAAGGGTGATAATAAAGAACTGATGATCATTCCCGGGGCAGTCCATACCGATCTGTATGACCGGAAGGACATCATCCCCTTTGAAAAGATCCGGCATTTCTTTGAGGAATATCTGAAATAAGATCTGTTGTTTTGATGTCCCTGGAGGAATTATATAGGAGTGAAGCAAAATGAAGACGATCGGCATTATGCTGGCAATTTCGATATTGATGCTGTCCGGATGCCGTCCGCAGGCCGCCATCCCTGCGGAATCACAGGGGACTGCGTCTCAAATGGAGAATCCCGAGGAAGATAGAGAAACAGCAATGCCGTCAGAATCCATGACGGATACGGAAACCATGCCTGTGGAAGAAAGCAGCACTGTGAGTGAGGAGAGCGTCGAAATGGCAGATACTATGAGGTTAATGATAGGGGAAAAGGAAGTACCCGTAACATGGGAAGACAATCCGTCGGTCGATGCGCTGCGGACACTTTGTCCTCTCACGATTCAAATGTCCATGTACGGAGGGTTCGAGCAGGTCGGTGCGCTTGGACAGAACATCGTTCGGGATGATAAGCAAACCACCACGAACTACGGTGACATAGTTCTCTATTCCGGGAATCAGATCGTGATTTTTTACGGCTCGAACTCCTGGGCTTATACAAAGCTGGGCCATGTTGATCTGTCGCAGCAGGATATGCGTGACCTGCTCGGCGGAGGGGATGTCAGCATCACACTGCAATAACGAGAATGTGCGGGTGATAGTGCGTGGAAATTGTACCGGTGAAAAAAGTAAGAGTAGAGGAAAGCTTGTGCCGACCTCTACTTTCTTTTTGCTTGAATCTACATGCAGTTCCTGCCGCTCCGCTCCGGTCCCGTATTTCCTGAAATATAACGGGCATTGAACTCCATATTGACCTGCCTGAGTTCTTTTTTGCCGCTTATATATTCATCATACATCTTGATGAGTCCCGGGCTGCATCCGTCGCAGGCTCCGTCAATATTACCGATAGCTTCCGCCACAATGCGTTCTCTTTCCTCACGGGTAGTATCTTTGATCAGAATAGATGCCATACTTATTTCCTCCCTGCAGAATGATCCATATATCATCTGAATTAAGAAGCCGGTGTTTTTTATAGGGCCTGACCCGGCTTGATTAACCGTACCGATCTGCCGGTCGAACCTTATTTTGATGATTTTATCATAATTGATAGTCGATCTTCGGTCAATATATGCATTCTTTATCTGCTATATCAGCGGCAGAACAGTACCTGCTGGCGATCGCATACCGGATGTTCATTACGAAGCAAAATGGCAGTCAGGAATATAATTAAACTACTTTATGATGCCATTTCCGAGGTTGAACTTTTGGGGGGGTCGCTTTAAAATTATTAATACAGGAACCTTGTTATGGCAGAAGATGTCCCGGAAATACTGCATCTTGAAAGAGGTGAAATTGTGTCAGAACCCCAGATCAGCCCTCAGCGCCTTCGCACGCTGTATGTCATGAAAATACTGCTTCGATATTCCGATGAGGACCACACGCTCTCATCAAAAGATATTCTGCGACATCTGAAAGACTACGGCGTTACCGCCGACCGCAAATCGGTCTACACGGATATTGCCATTCTGAACAAATCCGGAATGGATATCGAGACCATCCCGAATGTCGGATACTATGTTAATTCCAGAGAGTTCGAGCTGCCGGAACTGAAACTGCTCGTGGATGCCGTTCAGTCATCAAAGTTCATTACAGAAAAATCATCCAGGACTCTGATTAAAAAACTGGAAGGGTTGACCAGCAAGATGAACGGTGACCAGCTCCAGCGGCAGGTATTTATCAGAAATAGATTGAAAGCGGAGAATACCGCTATCTATTATAATATCGATAAGATTCATGCGGCACTCTCCCAGAATGTGCAGGTCTCTTTCAAATACTGTGAATGGACGATCAAGAAGCGTCTGCAGGTGAAGAAAGACGGAGCTTTGTACATAGCAAGCCCCTGGGCACTCACCTGGGATGATGAGAACTATTATCTTGTGGGCTGTATAAAAACAGATGATAAAATCGAGGTCAGACATTTCCGGGTCGACAAGATGAAAAATCTTGACCTGCTTGAAGAGAAACGCTTCGGAAAAGATGTGTTCGAAGACTTTGATCTGGCGGCATTTGCAAAAAAAACGTTCGGTATGTATGGCGGTCCGGATTATCTTGTCACGCTGAACTGTGACAACAGGCTCGTCGGCGTGATCATTGATCGTTTCGGGAAGGAAGTACCTATTCTTCCGCTGGAAGAGAGCCGGTTCGAGACCAAGGTCCTTGTGTCAGTCAGTCCGCAGTTCTTTGGCTGGGTGACCGGAATCGGGAACGGGATGCGGATCAGCGGACCTGCAACTGTCGTTCAGAGCTATCGGAAATACCTGCAGGAGATCATGGATCAGTATGGCTCGTAATGATTGATTATCTACATCCGTTAAATTATAATAATTTATTATGATAAAGTGTTCCTGATAACTGTAATCGCGCAAGCGATTGCCTTGATTTCAAATTCTCAGGGCTGTCTGAAAAGACAGTTCGAAAATGAAAGGAGAATATGGTAATGATCTACGATTATACGATTACGACAAGAAAAGGTGAACAACTGAACCTGTCTGACTACAGAGGAAAAGTCATTATGGTGGTAAATACGGCGACCGGCTGCGGTTTTACACCGCAATATGCTCCCATTGAACAGCTGTATAAAGACTATCATGACCAGGGACTGGAGATTCTTGATATTCCGTGCAATCAGTTCGGAGGACAGGCTCCCGGTACGGATGATGAAATTCATGAATTCTGTACGCTGCATTTTAATACGACCTTTCCTCAGATGAAGAAAGCCGAGGTAAATGGTGAGAATGAGCTGCCGCTTTACACTTATCTGAAATCGCAGAAAGGCTTCGAAGGATTCGGACCGCATCCATATAAAGAACTGCTGGAGAAGATGTTCGCGCAGGCAGATCCGGAGTGGGACAAAAAACCGGACATCAAGTGGAACTTCACAAAGTTCATTATCGATCGTGACGGTGCGGTCGTTGCCAGGTTCGAGCCGACGGCAGATATGGCTGATGTGGAGGCATGTATAAAAGAGTTGCTGTAAAATCAGATCTTTCGAATCGAGGAGCGACTATTTATGAACCCTCATGCTACACACAGAAATCGTCTGTTGTTCTGTCTGCTTCCGATACTTTTTATCCTTTTGACCTGTGGCTGTCAGAACAGCAAAAGTACGGTTGCCGATGCTTCTTCGGAGTATATTGAAATTCCTTCGGAGTACACTTTGATCAAAAGAGCTGAACCCGCTTCAGACGATGAAAGCAGTGATACTTATAGAGAATTTGACAGCAGGATGACAGAAGCATTGGGCAGCAGAACTGAAAAGATTTGTGTTTCAAATCATATGCCTCCCACATGGGAGTATCTGGAATCTCTGGAATACGGGACTTTCTGGGTAAAAAATATTTCTTATACGCAGCAATACGGAATGCTGAAAGGAGATACCGAGAAGGACTTTTATTATTTTTGTGAATTCTCTTATTATGATGATTCAATAAGCGATATCGCCAGGATGAAAGCAGAAATCGATGCTGAGACGGATCGTATTCTGTCGGAGGTACCTGACAGCGAAGACAAATGGGTCATCATCAAGAGTGTCCATGACAGCCTGTGCAGACTGGTTCAGTATGATCATTCTCTGGAACTCCCCCATACCCATGACCTTTACGGCGCTCTGGTGAATCATCAGGCAGTATGCAGCGGATACGCGTCTGCCCTGCGTCATGTACTGACCAGGCTCGGCATCTATACGCCTATCTCCGTCTCCGAAACACATGCCTGGAACCACTGCGGAGTGATGTCATATGATACATATGTCGATGTCACCTGGGATGATACCGATCTTAACGATGCAAACGGCAATCCCTATATCCTGTATGATTACTTATTCATCAAACGTGAAGAGATAACAGAGATTGAAGGTCATGATATCTTCTCCGGAGATCCCTATATAAATTATGTAGATGAAGAGATCCCCTATAATTATTATGCACATGAAGGATATCTTCTGGATACATATGATAGGGATCGAATCATTCAAATATTCATGAACCAGCTTGAATCGGGGAGCAATTGTCTGAGAGTGCGCTTTTCTGACAAAGATGCTTATGAGCAGGCTAAGTGCTGGACCGGCGATGATCGTTCCGAACTTTATGATATCTTTTCTGCCATTGGTTATCAAGACAGATACTATCTTTGGAATAATGATGATCTCAATACATACACGATAGGGATGTATGCTCCGGAATGAAGACAGGTTCATTTCGGATTTCACACCTGAAAAGTAAGAAGGGGATGGATTGTTATGTTCTGTGCGAATTGCGGCAGGCAGATCGATGAAAAGGCGAAATATTGCCCGTACTGCGGTGCTCAGGTGACACGGTTTGAAGGGAATGGGAACTTCGGTCAGCCCTATGTTCCTCCGCCCGTCATGCCGATGGTCAGTGAGAAGAAAAAGCCCGATGGAAAGAAAACGGCAGCCATTCTGCTGGCGGTTCTCCTCTTTGTTGGCTGTGCACTGCTTATCACATTCATCTTCCTTCGGAGAGACAGGAAAGATTATCGGTACTATCTGGATCTTGGCAATAAGTATTTGGCTGAAATGAAGTATGATGAGGCTGTCAGTGCCTTCACGAAGGCCATTGCCATTGAACCGAAAGCCGCGGAGGCATATGAAGGACGTGCGGACGCATATGTGAATCTGCAGGAGTATGACCTTGCCAGGGTCGATTACGAGAATGTCATCGAGTATGCTCCGGAGCGCGAGCATGAGATCCGGGTAAAACTGGATGATCTGCCTAATGCCGACAATCAGGGGCCGGAGGAAGAGACGGTTTCAAATGCCTCTCCTCCCGGGAACAGTGACGCTCCGGAAGAGACAGCTGCCGGTTCGACCATCCCGGTCCTGAAGGTGGAAGAAGTTTATCAGCAGAACGGTGCCGGAGACTGCGATATGAGATACGATCGTCTGTCACTCGGTGATGGGACGGACGCACTTTATCCGGAGCTGAATGCTGCACTGGCTTCATTCAGTGATGAGCGCGCTGCATCGATTGAAGAAGAATATCAGAAGCTTCTTGAGTCTGCAGGTGTTATCGAGTATGATCTGATGGTCTACGAGTCGATTGCTCTGGGGCGGTCAGATGAAAATGTTCTCAGCGTGAATATCGGGTATACGGATTATTCCGGCGGAGCACATGGGTACTACAGCAACACAGGAGCTTCCTTTGATGCAAAGAGCGGTGCCAGACTGACGCTTGGAGATGTGTGTAATGATACAGTCAGACTTGCCGATATCGTTGCGGACACTCTCTACAGCAGTGAGCCCGATGCGTTTACGTCCGGCCGGGACGCGCTGTACCAGACGATACTGGATGAATATGTGAATGCGGCAAATAACAGCTGCTGGGTCCTCATGCCCGAAGGCATCCTGTT
>CAMNDN010000100.1:0-5553 GCA_946535445.1 uncultured Lachnospiraceae bacterium | reverse complement strand
ATACTTCGGCTTCTATCT
This sequence comes from uncultured Lachnospiraceae bacterium, assembly GCA_946535445.1. Classification (GTDB taxonomy): domain Bacteria; phylum Bacillota; class Clostridia; order Lachnospirales; family Lachnospiraceae; genus Chordicoccus. The sequence continues at coordinate 5,535 of CAMNDN010000100.1, read as the reverse complement.
GTGCTTTGTATATGTCCTAATTGTAACGCGTTTTCGGGCGTCTGTGTTCATAAATCAGAGAAAAGGACTGCCGATTCCGAAAAGATCCCAGTGCTCTTTCATGCGTCCGGAATATTCAAGGGCAAGTTCAATCAGATACTTGTCGGCCATAGTCAGAAATTTCGGCTGTACATAAATAATATACCAGTTCCAATGCGGATCATCATCAAGGAAGAACCAGGCAATATGATCATCGTGACGTGCCATTGACTGAGGGATGATGGTACAGCATAAGCCCTTTTCGACGAGCCGCCTGAGAGCAGTGTTCATGCCGGATTCGAAAAGAATATTGGGGCTGAACCCTGCTTCTTCGAACAGGGGATCAATGACCTGACGCATGGTGGATCCTTCGAACATGAAGGCAAAAGTCTCCTTGCGGAATTTGTTCAGCGATATCGTACCGGGCTTTTTTCCGTACGGGGCAGCCTCCAGTGCGAGAGGATGTGTGGAAGGAATTCCGAGAATCAGTCTTTCTTCGCAGAGCTTCACACTTGCAAAGCGGCTGTCCGGATTGTCGGCTCGCATGATAAAAGCCATATCGAGGTTGTTTGATTTCAGAGACTTCTCCATCGTCGCGACAGTGCTCTCCATCATGCTGATTGTCACATTCGGATATTTTTTATGGAAAGCTTCTGAAATCTCAATTAAGAGGGATACTCCATGCTCGGAGGGCAGACCGAGATTCATTCTCCCGCTTGGACTGTGGGAAAGATCTCGAATCTGCTGTTCAGTATTTTTTATCAGTCTGCGCATGACACGAGCGTTGCGGACATATATTTCACCTGCAGGCGTCAGCCGCAGGCTTTTTTTATTTCTGTAGAAAAGCGGTACACCAAGTTCATCTTCAAGTTTGAGGAGCTGCTGGTTCAGGCCGGACTGCGAAATAAATACGGATTCGGCGGCTTTCGTTACGCTCTCATGCTCGGCAATGGCAATGATATAATCAAATATTTTCATATCCATGAGTTTGAACTCCTGACTGTCAAAAATAATTAAAAGTGACAATAATTCTTATTATAAGTACGTAATCATTGTTTGAAAATTTGAAAAATACTGCATAATAAGAAGTATTACTTATGATTATTAGAAAAATAACCATCTTTACTTATTAATATACCGTTAGTAAAATCAAATTACAAGATAAACGTGAAGTTTTCAGAAAGGAAGGTAATAATGAAAGCACTGAAATGGGTAGATCTTCATCTTGAAGAACTCTGTCTCACAGTTCTTCTTTTGGTCCTGACATGTCTTGTCACGGTCAATGTCGTTCTCCGATACATTCTCGGAAGCGGTCTTACATGGAGTGAGGCGATCTGTCGTTACTGTCTTGTCTACTCTACATTTTTTACAATCGCTCACTGGGTCCGTCGCGGCAGCGGCATTGCCGTCGATTTCGTTGTTCAGCTCGTTCCGAAATCTGTTGCTGATATATTCGGCTGGATCGTAAGGATCATCATGATAGCTTTTTTTGCAATTCTCTTTAAATCTTCCATCAGTGTTCTGAAAAGCGTATATGCCTCCGGGACAACGGACGGGACGCTCGGATTTAACATGGCATACATTTATCTGGCCTGTGTGATCGGATTTGCCGATGCGCTAATCAGAAGTATACAGGTCTTTATACTGGAACTGCCGATGTTCAGGGCGAAGGAGGCTTAAATCATGTCAATGGTATTATTTTTTATCATCTTTTTCGCGCTTATCGCAATCGGCACTCCGATGGCCATTGTATTCGGCGGTATGAGTTTTCTTCCTGGTATGCTGAGCTCCGGTGTTCCGTATACAGTTGACGCGGCTGTCCGCAGTATGTTCTCATCCCTGAATTCCTTTACGATGCTGGCGGTGCCGCTCTTCATGCTCTCGGGCGTGATCATGGCCCGCGGCGGTATCTCAAAGAAACTGTTCGACTTCTTTGCTTATTTCATAGGTAATAAGACTGCCGGACTTCCCTGTGCAGTCGTTCTGACCTGCATGTTCTACGGAGCGATTTCAGGTTCCTCACCTGCTACTGTATCTGCAGTAGGCGCAATGTGTATTCCCTTCCTGACCGGATTGGGATACGACCTGATTTTCGCAACATCGATTGTAACGGTCGCCGGCGGACTTGGTGTTATTATACCGCCTTCCATCTCTTACATTGTCTATTCCGGCGCTTCCGATACATCACCTGCAGATTTGTTCATAGCAGGTATTCTTCCCGGCGTTCTGATCGGTCTGTGTCTGTGTGTATGCTGCTATATTATCTGCAAGCGTAACGGTGAGGACAAAGCAGTACTTCAGGCTAATTACGATGAACTGCACAAGAAAGGCTTCGGGGCTGTTTTGAAGGAGAGCGCTGCGGCCCTTCTGACTCCGGTCATTATCCTCGGTTCTATTTACGGCGGTGTATGTTCACCGACAGAAGCCGCGGCTATATCTGTTGTTTATGCTTTGATCGTATCGCTTTTTGTCTACAAGACAATTTCCGTTAAGACTATTCCGGAGATGTTCCTGGAAGGAGCCAAGTCCTACATCAATATCCTGTTTATCATCGCTTCGGCTACAGCTTTCGGAAGATGTCTGACGATCATGCAGTTCCCTCAGACGGTCTCGGCAGCTATTCTCGGAACATTTACCAGCAAGGTCGCTGTCATTCTGATCATGAATGTTATCATGCTGATCTTCGGTATGATTCTGGACAATATTCCGAACATTATGATTCTCACGCCGATTCTCTATCCGATCGCCACATCCATAGGGATGAGCCCGGTTCACTTTGGCATTATGATGACTTGCAACCTTGCAATCGGAATGGTCTCTCCGCCAATGGGAATCAACCTCTATGTTGCTTCCGGAATGACGAAGGTCCCGGTACTGAAGCTTGCAAAAGCATGTATCCCGTTCCTTATTGCTTTCTTCATCGCCCTTATGCTCATTTCATTCGTACCGCAGTTTTCGCTCGCACTGCTCGGATGATAAAGACTTCACATGGGAAAGGTTCTTGATTTAGTTCTATCCAGGCACATGCCTGATAAAGATTTTTTTCAAAGGAGGATACTTATATGAAATTGAAAAAGGCAGCTGCACTTACACTGACATCTATCATGGCAATTGGTCTCGCGGCATGCGGGGGAAGCGCTTCTTCGTCTGCAGCGTCGGACACAACGGCTGACAGCGGTGCGGCATCCGCTTCGGAGAGTGCGGCACAGGCTGCTCCTTCATCCGGTGATGCTGTGGAAATCGAGAATTCCTATACATGGAATGTAGCCATGAATGTAGCGGAGTCCACTCTGAATTACAAGTTCTATGATGTATTCAAGAAAGATATTGAAGAGCGTTCCGGCGGCAAGATCACCTTGAACCTTTACCCGAACGGTCAGCTTGGCGGTGACGCGGAACAGCTGCAGGGACTGATGGACGGTTCTGTCGACTTCTCTACAACAATCACATCCGGTATGACATCTACGATTCCGGCTTATGGCGTATGGGATCTCCCTAACGCATTTTCCAATGTAGAAGCGCTCCGCGCGGTCGAGGAGAACCCTGATTTGATCAAGGCGCTTAATGAAGCGTCTGCCGAGAAGCACATTCACCTTATGGGAGTTGCCGATGCAGGTTTCCGTGAGCTGACTTCCAATAAAGAAATCAAGAGTGTTGCAGATCTTTCAGGCCTGAAGATCCGCGTTATAGATAATCCTTATCATCAGGCTTACTGGACAGCACTCGGTGCCGCTACGACCACAATGGATTTCAATGAAGTGTATTCTTCCCTGCAGCAGAAAGTTATCGATGCAGAAGAAAATCCGTATATGAACATCACAGCCAACAAGTTCTATGAGGTCCAGCCTTATATTGTTGAGACAAATCATCTTGGTCATATTATGGTATTCACAATGAACCAGGATCTGTATGACAGCCTTCCGGATAATGTAAAGACACTGATTGATGAGTGTGCCGCAAATGCTCTTGAGGAGACACGCGCTGCCGCTGATGAGGCAATCGAAGGCTACAAGCAGACTATTGTAGATTATGGATGCACAATCGTTGAACTTGACGAGGCAGTCCTTACAGAGATGCAGGAGCTCGCTTCTCCGGTCTATGATCAGGTTCGTTCCGATCTCGGCGATGAGATGGTCGACACATTCCTTGCAGCTGCGGATGCTGCGAAATAATGGGAAGCATTGTTATAAAAAACGGTCTGCTCTTTGAACCGACGAGCATGACTTTGAAGGCCGGAGATATAGCTGTATCCGAGGGCAGGATCGTCCAGGTGGCTGTGTCCCGGCCGGATATTGAAATCGACGCGGAAGGATGTATCGTGACTCCCGGTTTAATTGACTTCCATCTGCACTGTTACACACAGGGAACGGACGGAAGTAATGATCCGGATACATTCTGTCTGCCGAACGGTGTTACGACCTGTATTGATGCCGGTTCTGCCGGGAGTGCCAATTTCCCGGGGTTTTATAATGAAGTCATCGTACGATCGGTGACCCGGGTCCTTGCTCTTCTTCATGTTGCTCCGGAAGGTCTTACGACGGGCCTTCATGCTGAGAATCAAACTGTTAAAGACTGGGATCGATCTCGTATAAAACGGTTATTTGCCAGATACCCTCAGCTTGTCGGATTGAAAGTCCGGCAGGGACATAACGTGTGCGATCCTTACGGTCTGCATGATGAACCGCTCATTGAAGCGGTAAAGCTTGGCCGGGAACTGGGAAAAAAGGTTGTTGTTCATGTAAATGACCCGAATGTCGATTGCGGAACGATTGCTTCAGAACTCAGAGCGGGAGATGTTTACTGTCACATGTATGCCGGTTTTGAAGAAAATATCCTGAATGCGGACGGCAGCGTCAAAGATGCTGTGAAACGTGCCAGAGAGAGGGGGGTCCTGTTCGACTGCTGCAACGGGCGGGGAAATTTCCTGTTCTCTGTTGCAGAGCCCGCAATTAAGGACGGATTTATGCCGGATATTATAAGCAGTGACAATAATCCACTGACAAATTATAAACAGCCGCTCATCTCTCTGCCCAGACTTCTTTCCAGATACCTGATGTTCGGGATGTCTCTTCAGGAAGTCCTGGCAGCATGTACAATTACTCCTGCCAGATGGCTTGGGATGGAGGAACTTGCGACGCTGAGACCGGGGACGCCGGCAGATCTGGCGATATTCAAGCTGAAAGAAGGGAAGTACCTGCATAAGGACAGAACGGGTGCTGAGCGCTGGGGAAATCAGATGCTGGTTCCACAGATGACAATACGTGAAGGCGAGATTGTTTATTCTCAGACGGATTTCCAGTAATTTTGAACATCGGTTGAAACGCTTCTAACAGCAAGTGCTGAGAGAAATATATCTTCCTTTATATGAGACGGGGCTGTGTATTCATACAGCTCTGTCTCTTCTTTATTATTCAAGGACGCCCACAAAAAAGCAAAAAAGGGGCCCACGAAAAAAGTGTTGAAAAATTGGCCCTCCCCATCTCTTTTTACGTATAAGCTAATATATGGAATATATGA
>CAMNDN010000099.1:0-5679 GCA_946535445.1 uncultured Lachnospiraceae bacterium | reverse complement strand
AATCCGTCTGATTACAGGCAGCGCTTCGCGTACTACCTCAGGTCTCCCGAAATACATCATATGATCGTGTACCATAAGGATGTAGTAGATGGAGAAGCCGGGAATCACATTGATGCATTTATTGGGATAGCTGCAGTTGAGGAGTCCGTCCTTTCTCTGGGCACCGGCAAATTCCCTGATTGTTTTGCGGGCCAGGCGATCGTCTCCGGAAACTGCATAGGTATAAAGTATCTCCAGTCTTGTGTCTTCTATATATTGCAGCTGTTCATAATAAGGACAGTCCACATACGTCTCATGCATACAGCGCCGGAGCGTACGAAGGCTGATGTCCCATACGGGTGCCAGTGTCTCGTCGGACGTAGTAACTTCTGTTTTCACTTCCAGGGGATACCCTGTCTCAAGATAAGTAAAGCTGCTCAGCAGGAGTGGTTCTTCAGCAGTCTCAATTGTTACCTTTATATAACGAAAAGTCCTGAACCAATACGGTTCAAGGCAGGTAACGATCTCCTTACCGACCAGGAACAGATCGCTATAACCCTGAAGGTGACCGTTCACAGCATCGGTCCTATCCGTTTTACCGTTCTCCTGCTCATAGCATTCACTGTAAAGAAGTGAGATCCGGGATCCTTCTCCCTTTGCAAGGCGAAAGATCGGAAAAGCGCACATTTCTTCACCTGCGTGTAATACAAACTCCACTCTGCTGTTCGCTTCCACTTTGCTGATCGGCAGAATAAATTCATGTTCCTTAAGCAGCATTTGCGGAATTGGTCTGCCCACAAGATTCCTGCGATGCAGATATGCGGGCATCTCTTCCTCGCGTCGCACGATGACCGGCTGCCAGATTCTGTTTTCCGCAGACGATTTCCACATCTCATGAATCTGCAGAGGCGCGAACCGCTCTTCTTCTCTTATAAAAGATACGGCTCTGTCTACGAAACTTTTCCACCCTGTCAGTACTGTATCACCTGCCTCACATAATGCAGTGGTAAATCTCGTTCCGGGAGTCTTCTGCATCAATCCGGATGGATACATTTCTTCTATATATAATCCGGGTACGTCCGAACTGAACATACTGTGATTTCCTACTTTCGGATCTTCAGGATAATGAAGCACAGCAACAGCAAGTAAATTCGATCCCGCCTTTAAAAATCTTCCGATCTCCGCCTTATCAATATAGTGAATATTGCGGTCGCCCTTAGCGGGACCATACTGGATCAATTTTCCGTTTATGTATAATTTATAGCGGCAGTCTGCCGTGATCCTGATAGCAGCTGTTCGCTCAGAGCCCTCCTTATCCGAATCTGATTTTTCCGGTCCGGTCCCGGGTCTTTTCTCTATTTCAGTACAAAACCAGATAAGCCTCGGAACTTTTTTGTCTTCTTCTGTCCAATCTTTCGTCCAGATCCATTTTCCGTTTCTTTTATTATTTTCAGATTCCATACAAACCTTCCTATTAATATCTTATTTAATATAAGTATAACAGCCTACCTGACCAATAATATCCTGATTTTGTGCATTTTATCCTTATTATAACATCAAGATGTAAAATATGCCATGCGTAGGTCTGGGATCCGCTGGAGGCTTTTATTCCTTATCGCGAAATTGTACCCACGTTGAAGACGAGAGTCACCTTGCGCGTATCTTACGATTTAAAGCATGAGTATAGAGCGGTGAAAAATCAATTATGGCAAATTCAAAACAAAACAAGCAAAATAAGAATATATTCGAGATAATACTTCCTTTATACTTACCACATAACATAAATCGAAGCGAAAAAATACAACGAATGGAGATCACTTACATGATAAAAAACGATTCGAAAGGCAGACTCAGATTTTTCGGAGTGGGAGAACCCCTGATCCAGAGGCAGCGTGACCAGGGCATCGATCCCGCAGACTGCATGAATCTCATCAAGGGACTGGGCTGCGGGGCCTATCGCTCCTGGATGCATATCACGGAAATTCTTCAGGATCCGTGGACACCGTCCCCTGAAGCAGTAGTACAGCACAGAAGGCTTCTCGACAAGGCGGCAGAACTGGACATCGAGGTTACCGGTATGAGCCACGAGTGGTTTCTCCCCGACGGCTGCAAACAGAAAGCCGGACATGCAATGCCTGCGAGAGATCTGACCCCCGGCAGCCTCTATATGCAGGCTCTGGAGATGCTGGAACAGTCCTGGTACACGATGGCCACACTCTTTCCGCAGGTGCAGATCTGGGAAGTCGGAAATGAATGGAACCTGAACGCATTCCTTCATCCGGACGGATTTCTGGACACAGATATGTCAAAGCCTTTCACGCCTGATGAAAAATATGATATCGCGGTAGATATGATGTATTTTTCTGCCAGAGGGATCCGCAGAGGGAATCCCGAAGCCAAAGTCGCTTCCTTTTCTCCGGCACTCTCCACCGAAGGACTGGGCGGAGGACTTCCCTACTTCTTTCCTGTCATGTACGGAGTCGCCTGGGCACTGGATCAAATCTACAGCCGAATTGCATCCGGCAGGTTCTGGTCAGATAAGAGTGATGACTATTTTGACCTGGTCGCATGGCATCCTTACGTGTTCACGACCAGAGATGTACCGGATTACGAATTATTCATGGATGTGGAGGAGCCTGACACACTTTGGAGAGACTTCAACGATGCTGCTTATCGGGTCATGAAGAGATATGGAGACGGAGACAAGCAGGTCCTGCTTACAGAGACCGGTTTTACAGACTGTGGGAATCCTGAATGGGAGCAAAGATATGCAGCCTATAATAAAAAGATTCTGCGCTACGCAATGGAAATGCCGTATGTAAGAACACTGCACAATTTTCGTCTGCTCAATGAAAACGCGATGCTCCGGCGCGCAGGAATTGAGGACAACCAGATTGGCGGCCTGACAGAAGTCTATTTCGGACTTTTCACAGATCCTGATGATGGATGCCATCCCCGTCTGCGGGCACACGCCATTCAGGAGATGACGGGCGCCAAAGATGATCTTGAATCACTTGGAAGAAAAGTTACCGCATCAATGCATTCATAATTCTGTCAGTTTCAGAATAGGGAGGATAAAAATGAGTCAGCATATTGCAAACACAACATTAGGCAAAGTTCAGGGCTATGAGAGAGACGGGATGATCGAGTATCTGGGAATTCCTTACGCGGAAGCACCTGTGGGACCGCTTCGATTCAAGAGATCGATTCCTCATGCACCGTGGACAGATACCTTCGAAGCAAGGACCTACGGGCCTGCACCGATCCAGTACAACAACGGTGTGGTGATCGGAGACGAGGATTGTCTCACCGTAAATGTGCAGCGCCCACTTGAAGGTGATAAGCTTCCTGTCTTCGTATACATATATGGCGGAGGATATAACACCGGTTATTCCGCTGACGAAATATACCGCGGCGATGCCTTCGTCCGGGATGGAATCATTTTCTTCTCTTTCAACTACAGGACCAACGTACTTGGTTTCTATGATTTCACTACTTACCCCGGCTGTGAGGACTTTGATTCCAACTGCGGATTATCAGACCAGATCCTTGCACTAAACTGGATCCACGACAATGCAGCAGCCTTTGGCGGCGACCCTGACAAAATAACTATCTGCGGAGAGTCAGCCGGAGGTGCTTCCGTCATCAATATGCTCGCCTGCCCGGGTGTAAAGGGCACCTTCCGGCAGGCCATCGCAGAGAGTGCTCTGCCCAACTGCATGATGACACATCAGACGGCAAGGCAGAACATAGATCTTTTTCTCGAGGGAATGAACTGGACTGAAAAGGATCTGCCTCTGCTCAGGGTCATGGATCCCCGCCTTTTCCTGGTCGGGAATGAATATGTTGCGTCCCGTCACCAGTACAAAAATCCCGGAATGTTCCTTCCGGGTCCGGTACAGGACGACCTGATGCCTATGCGGCCTGTCGACGCAATTCGGGGAGGATGTGCAGAGGGAATCCGACTGATCATCGGAACAAACATGCACGAAGGTACAATGTTCGTACATCCCGAGAATACAGGCTTTCCAAACAGCTGGACCATGATTACTCAGATGATGGAGAAAAACGGTCATGCCGATGCTCTTCCGGCAATTGTAAAGTTTTATCACCCTTCGGGTAACGATACGTTCAGAATATTCACGGACAGCGCCAGGTCTCTCGCATCGGTCACACCCCCTCTTACCGGAGATGTGCGTCAGCTCGGCGGTGACCCCTTCATCCGTTTTGCAACAGATTACGCATTTGAAATGCCTGCAGTCAAAGTAGCGGCCGCCCAAAAGCAGTACACGAACGATGTATGGATGTATCGCTATGAGCTGGTCACTAAATCCGGAATTGAGACCGGTTGGAAAGCTTCTCATGCTTTCGAGCTTCCCGCTGTTTTCTGCAATAAAACGCACGGGTTCAGCCATTTTGTATTCGATGGGGAACCGGATGAAGTTTTCGAGAAGATCAGTGAGCAGCTCCACGGCCGCTGGGTGAACTTCGTAAAGACAGGCGAGCCTTCCCTTGGCGAATCCTCATTGGACTGGCCTCGTTTTGAAGGATCCGATTCCCCTGTCATGATTTTCAACCGAGACTGCGCCGCCGAACAGCTCGATCGCAGGCACCTGATGGAAACCTGGGGTGATATGAGGTTTTACGAGAACTGACGAACGACATGGCAGGAACCGCTTCGCAAACCCTGTAATCAAAATGCGGGCGATTTCATCGCCCTTCTAAGAGTAAAGCTACTTTCTCAGATTCAATTTTTGGACAATATATTAACAAAACAAGCAATATAAGGATATAGAGCGCGCTTTCCTATTGCTATCATGAGTACATAAAGAAAAGAGATCTCACACTTTTGGAAAATAATCAACAGACAATACAGGAGGTAATAAAAAATGCTTACGACCAAACATGACGATCCCAATGGCAAACTCGGATGGGGAGAGCGCTTAGCTTACGGCTCCGGCGGATTCGCTTTTAACATGATCAACGGAATCATCGGTTCCTTCCTGACAATTTACTTCACTTCGGCAGCAGGGCTTAACGCAGGTATTATCGCTACGATCCTTGCGGTTTCCAAAGTCTTCGACGGCATCTCCGATCTGATCATGGGACGCCTGGTAGACAACACGAACAGTAAGATGGGCAAGGCCAGAGTTTGGCTTCTCAGGATGTGCATTCCTTTTGCAGTTTCCACAATGCTCCTGTTCTATGTACCGCAGAATTTCCCGGATATGGTCAAATACGTCTATGTATTCCTGATTTACAACATCTGCAATGCGGTCTGCCTGACAGGTATGCTGGTTCCCTTCTACTCCATGGTAGGCCTCATCACACAGGATTCCTATGAGCGTGGACTCCTGGGCAACATTCAGCAGATCTTCCAGACACTGGGCAACGTATTTGTTAACTCCACATTCGTTATACTGCTCACAAAGTTTTCCGAGAATCCGAACACGATCTACACACAGAGATCGTTCACATTAACACTGGCCATCTACTGCGCACTGATGGTAGTCGTATCCCTGTTCTGCGTCTTCAATACCAAGGAGCGCGTGAAAATCGGTGCAGTTACAGAAAAAGAAACCGTGCAGAAAGAGGAGAAGAACGAGAGCGTCATGGTGACTGTCAAGGCACTTCTTTCCAACAAATACTGGCTGCTCCTGACACTCGGCAACTTCGTGGTCTTCGCTATCATCATCTTCT
>CAMNDN010000098.1:0-5694 GCA_946535445.1 uncultured Lachnospiraceae bacterium | reverse complement strand
CCGAAAACGCGTTACAATTAGGACATATACAAAGCACAGATAGAAGCCGAAGTATTTTGTTACCACAGATCCGTCGCATCATTCCATCGTCAAAGGAGACCCTCCCATGATGAAACGAACCGCCCATACATTGCGGAGAATTCTGATTGCGCTGCTCTCAACGTCTCTGCCTTTTGCTCTGGCAGGATGTTCTTCCGCAGCCTCCTCACATTTTACACAGACCGCCCAGCCTGACAAGGACACGCCCTTTAATGTCGCAGTGTTTTACTGCGACTACTCAGATAATTATATCTCCGCTGTGCGCACATCACTGACCCAGAAGCTGGTCGCCGCAGGCTTTCCCTACCACGAATATGATGCCGCCTCCAATCAGGCCACACAGAATGGCCAGGTCGAAGCGGCAATCAACGCTGACGTCAGCCTTCTGATCGTGAACATTGTGAACTCCGGCTCTTCCAACACGACCGATGCCATCTGCATGAGGGCCTACCGGGCAGGCATACCTGTCATCTTTTTCAACCGGTCAATCGAAGATAACGGGGACGAGGGCGTCATCTTAAATTACTACAGCGATGTAGCATTTGTCGGAACAGATCCCGCGGAGGCAGGACACCTTCAGGGCGAACTGATCGGGAACTATCTTCTGGAGCATTACGATGAGACCGATCTGAACGGAGACGGGAAAATCAGCTATGCCCTTTTCAAGGGCGAGGCCAAAAATGCCGAGGCAATTTACCGGACCAAATACTCCGTGGAGGATGCGGATGCCATCCTGGCGGCAGCAGGCCATCCCGGGCTTTATTACTTCAACCAGTCAGCGGTCGATAATTACCAGCTTGATCTCACAGGCAAATGGTCCCTGAGTGCCGTTCAGGATTACATGCTGACCAATCTCACGCAATACAATGAAGAAGTCGGCAATATGATCGAGCTGGTGATCTGCAACAGTGATACGATGGCTGAAGGAGCCATCCGCGCACTCGAGACATATGGATACAACCTCGGAGATAGTACCTGCACGACAATACCGGTATTCGGCGTGGATGCCAGCGTTTCCGGCCGGAAGCTGATCGCGGAAGGAAAGATGACCGGAACTGTCAAACAGGATGCAGATGCCATGGCAGAGTGTATTCTGCATCTGTCAAGAAATATAGCCGAAGAAAAAGACATGCTCGACGGCACAGACGGATACGCCTGGGACGAGGAGCATGACCTTCACAACAAACTGTATATTCCTTATTCTCAGTATGACCCGGAGGAGGATTCGACATCCGCGTATGACCCGGTGAAAGATACCTCTTCCGTTACTTCCTGACACCAATTGCCTTCATCGCATGATTCATCTCACGTTCTCTTCGCATCACCTCATTTACTTCTGCGCCAATCATTATGAAGTAATTGCAGAAATACAGCCAGAACATGACCAGGGTCAGTGTCGTAAGACTTCCGTACATGGAAAAACCGTGAAATTCGCTGATGTAAATTGTCACGAACAGGGAGAAGCCATAACATCCTAAAGACGCCAGAAGGGCCCCCGGCAGCTGATCAATGAACCTGAGCTTTTTATGCGTGAACAGCTTATACATCATGGCAAATACCAGGGTGACCAGCAAAATCATATAGACCGCCTGCAGCAAGGATGAATAAACGTGCAGCGATATTCCCCGCGGGCGGTAATGAATCAGAATCGTTCGGATCCTCTGCCAGAAAACGACCATGACTACCGCAAAAACAATAAAAACAGCCATAAGGAACGTATACAGTACAGCCCAGGCTCTTACGAAGAACCAGTTCGTAACTCTCTCCTCATTGCAGATCCGGCCGAGTCCCTGCTGCATGGCGTGCACTGCCTTCGAGGACGCCCACAGCGTTGTCACTACCGTTACCGCAACGAGACCGAATGAAGAAGAATATATCTCCTGCAGGATCTCATGAATAGTCGGCAGCAGATAATCGGGAAAAACGGTATCCACCGCAAGAAGAAGGTTCTCCTGACTGATCGGGACATATTTCATAAGCTGAAGAATGAGCATTGTGAACGGAAAGACTGACATCAGAATAAAAAACGCAGACTGGGCTGAAAAAGCGGCTGTCCCGTCACGGCTGCTCTTTTTCATGACTTTCAGAACAAAGTCCAGAGGTTCTTTCATTTTCTCGTATATCTTTCTGATCATAGGTATTCTCCCCTCTCACAGATTTACAGATCCTGAGCCAGCACTTCCGTGAACGCAGCGGCAGTGTCCTCGAACATATGCCCTTCATTATCGCAAAAATCATCCGGATCATATGATATTCCCGCGGTTCCTCTGTCTTTACTTACGTAATTCAGAAACCTTATTCCCTTCTTATCCATATATGCCTCAAAATAATCTGAGGCATCCTTGTATGAATCCATATAAGACTCATATGTAGAATTCGGAATCGGTGTAATCACGGTCACGATTTCTATATCTGATTTTCGGCAGAAATCCGCAAGCTTCTCAAAATACATCTGCTCATCCGGATTATATTCCTCGTAATTCCAGAGTGCGGGTGTATCTTCCCTCGTCGTTCCGGCATCTACACGGAATCTTGCAATAAAACCATCCTCGTGATAGCTTTGTACCTCATCCGTGAACTGTGAGATATCATACTCCCTGTAAGAGCGGCTGACCTTTTCCCGGACAAGTCCCGGAAGGTGCCCGATCTGCTTTCTGTACAGGTACCACTCGAACGGTGCTGTTCGAAAATCAGCCTGCAGCATTTTATCGACAAAATAACCGATTTTACGGCTCGTTATGGGGTATTCATGATATACGGAAACATACTCCTGCGTCTGATTCGGCTCTGCTACCCAATAAGAAGGATCGATTTCACAAATTACACGTTTTAAATCCGTATTGGAGGCTGCCTCCCGCACAAGATAATACATATCCATCGTATGCTCACCTCCCTGTGCGGCGTTGACAGCCCGTATTCCCGCGACCGATTTCAGGACAGACGGATCGATGCCGCATTTGGAATGAGATCCCCCCACGATCAGTGTGTCATAGGAAGATGTGCGTATCGTATGGAACATGGCCCGTGTATATGTATAGGGATAAAGAATATATGACAGAAGGATATTTGCAGCCAGAAATACCGCAAGTACACATATCACAGCGGCTTTCTTATAACGATGCATAGTATATTCCCCCATTCCTTATATGTCACAGACGCGTTTTCAGAACTGCGCATAAATAAATCCTCCCGTTATCGCCGGAGGCTGACCCAGCGCAGGAAGCGTCATAAGCAGCATCAGGTAGACAGCTATCCTCAGGGCCGGAGGCCTCTGCAGGATCCAGGCAGCCACATCACATCCCCGTTCACGAAGTAGACCGATCGTGAACAGAACAGCTGTGCCGAACAGAATTATAACGATGGCAATCAACGTAAAATTTGTGCTTCCCCCGGGTCCGACCGGCACATTCAAAAGTTCTCCGGGCGTAAAATGCGTGACCGCATTCTTCATCATGGCAAATGCCTGCCCCACCGTATCCGCCCGGTCAAAGAACCAGCTGATGTTGACCAGGACAAATGTTCTTACGACCTGGAACAGATGAAAGCGGGCAGATTCTTTCCCGATTCCAAATTTCTTTTTCATGTCACGGAACTCATTTGCAAGCATTCCGCTTACACCAATGATGACACCGTTATAAATTCCGTAAATAATATACTTCCAGGCCGCTCCGTGCCACACACCGACGACCAGAAAGACAAGGATATTCGCAATTGCGATCGGCAACGTTCTCGCGATCTGCCTGCCAAAGCGTTTCTTACATACTTTTTTGAATTTCCCCATCCACCCGGACAGCGAAATCGGATAAAAAACATAGTCTTTCATCCAGGTCCCCAGCGTAATGTGCCATCTATGCCAGAAATCCGAAATGGAGACCGCGAAGTACGGCTGTCTGAAATTCTCATCCATTTCAATGCCAAAGAGCATGCCAATCCCTACGACCACATCTATTCCGCCGGAAAAATCACCATACAGCTGAATGGAATAAGCCAGCACAGCGAAAACAGCCAGCCCGGGATACTGTCGATAGTCATCGAAGAGTGCATTGACAAAGTAGACTGCATTGTCCGCGATTACCATCTTTTTGAAGAAACCCCATAATATACGAAGAAGCGCTCTCTCCATTCTCCCCGGATCAGGTCTGTGCTCTCTGTAGAACTGGTCTGCAAGTCTGAAATATCTGGCTATAGGTCCCTGCAGGATCTGTGGAAAGAACGAGACGAACAAAGCAAATCTCAAAAGGTTTTTCTCTGCCGTCTGTCTTCTCCAGCACACATCGAGAAGATAGCCCATCGACTGAAATGTATAAAAGGAAATACCGATCGGGAGAAGAAAATCCGCAAAAGATAGATTTCCATGTGTGATCTGGTTGATGTTGAAGATGATAAAATTGGTATATTTAAGAACTCCCAGAATTCCGAAATTCAGAAACAGCGTCAGAATTGTAATGAGGCGCCTCTTTTTATCATCCTCTTCCTTTGAAAGAAGTATGCCGGCATACCATGTCGAGACCGTAGTGGTAATAAGAAAGCAGGTGAGACCGGCGCTGTTCACAATATAGTAAAAATAACTCACCGTAAGGAGCCAGAACCATTGATATCTTCCCGGGATCAGGTAATAGACTGTTACGGAAATAAAGACAAATAATACGAAAGCCAATGAGTTAAGGCTCATGTGGATACCCTCTCCGTCACATAGATCTTAAGACTTACAGAATGAGGCTGCCGCACGAAGGCCTGACGCCACTATATATAGCAGGCGGCATTTGTAAATGCCTGTTATATACAGTGGTGACATTGCCCGGTGCGACAGCCCCACTCAAGGCAGGTTATCAGCCTATCTCGTCATAAATTGTTCCGTCATCATCGGCACTGCCGCCGTCATCCGCACCGCCGTCATCCGCGCCGCCGTCATCCATGCCGCCGTCGTCCTCACCGCCGTCATCTGCTCCGCCGTCGTCTGTGCCGCCGTCATCCGTGCCGCCGTCATCCGTGCCGCCGTCGGAACCGCCATAAGAAGTCCCGGACTCTCCGCCGTCAGCATTGCCATTTTCGTTTCCGCTTTCCTGATCGTTATGGTCGGCATTATAATCGTCGTCCCGATCATAATAGCCATAGTCATAATCATCAGAATGCTCCGATGGGTCATACTGATCCTGCTTTACAAGATAGCTCATGCTCACATAAGCATTCTGCCCTTCATACTCAAATCTTGCCCAGTTATCAACAACTTCCAGAACGGTTATCTTCGTCCCTTCATCAAGCTGTCCGAGCAGGTCACTGTCCGCCGACGCACCTGCACGTACATTCAGTGCATTTGTCGTATAATAAATGTTCTGCTCTGCCGGGATCGGTGTCGGTGACAAAGCCGGAATGGGTGTCGCAGGTGCAGGAGTAACAGATGGCAGGAGCGCCGGTGTCGGGGTAGGCGTAATCGTCGCTGTCGGTTCCGGTGTCGGGGTATTCGTCGGAGCCGGAGTTTCCGTGAGCGCTGCAGCAGCCTGCTCCTTCTCCTTGGAAGCCAGATTGCCGGAAGGTGTACATCCACCGAACACCAACGCACAGGACATGATCGCTGCCGCTGCTTTCATACTGATTTTTATGGAGCTGTTACCTATTCTCTTTTTCATTTAATTATCCTCTCTCTATATTTACTTA
>CAMNDN010000097.1:0-6013 GCA_946535445.1 uncultured Lachnospiraceae bacterium | reverse complement strand
ATGTACTTTGTTTCCGGGATGTGGGAATCATAAGATATTGGTTACGGATTCCGCTCATTTTGCACGCGTCCGCATGCAAAATGGCTCCTTCCTCATGGGTGGGCGTTCGCCAAAGCCGACAGAATACTCATGCAAGCATGGTATTCTGTCGGCTTTGGCTCACTGCTTTATTCATATTTCTCCTCGAAATATTCCACCAGCGTTCTCCTCACCTCCGGAATCCTCACGATTTTCAGCCAGCCAAGCCTCGGCTGCACATTCTCATCCGTCTCGATCCTGACCATGTCATCATAAGCCAGCACATAATCCATACTGCAGGGCCTCTGGCTCTTATTAATGAAAGCCTTGCTGAAATGAAGCCCCTTCTCTCTTCCCAGCAGAAAAGCCAGATCCAGAACGGTACAGCCCGTCGGGACCTCCTTAGCCTCCGAATTTCCCAGAAAGATCCTGGTACTGGTCCTGCCTGCCTCAAGATGCTTCTCAAAATATCTGGAAAGCTGTCGGGTCGCTTCCCGGGTCCTGACATGCTCGAACCAGCGGATCGTGGCGTGGATCGTATTATTCTCCGGATTGTCCTTGTCCGAATCCGTCTGAATATCCACCTGATCGCCGTCCGTCAGCTTCGTATAAAGAGGGATCGCGACGTTCTTCCCGTTAAGAAGGGCATATTTTGCGCACAGGCCCACGTAGGGATGGATCTTAAAGGCCAGATCCAGAATAGTCGAACCGGCCGGCATCTCCTGTACCTTCCCGTCTCTTAAATAGACATGGATCGTCTCGCTGAAAGAAGTCGACGGTTCCGCTGTATCGATCACCTTCACCTCAGGCATTCTCGCCTTATCCGCATCATGAATACTGCCGTTCATGAAATCTGTATATTCATCTTCTTTCTGCATGAAAATGCGGCATCCGTTGCCATATATATCCCTCATAAGATAATACGGCAGACCGGTCACCTTGTCCTTTCCTTCCTCCTCTATGGTCAGCATGAAGCGGACATCTTTAAAGCTGTCATTCTCCGGCAGATAAACACCCGCATGCAGGATCGGATAATACGTGAAAAAGTAGTCCGCCGGTGTGAGCGGACACTCGTTATCCGTCACAAAATAAATATCGTACAGGGCTACATTCTTCTTGGTGAGAGAGGACGGCAGTTCGGCAAATATATTATCCATACCGGCCTGTACATCTTTATAGATACTGGAATTGAAGCGCCGGACAAATGCCAGTGTCCGGATCCATTCCGCGTCAGGCAGTTCACTGCCGGGCAGAGGTACAATTCCTTCCTGAATATAATATCTCTTCGTATACCCGAAAAAAACGGAAAGCACAAAATCTTCCAGCCACCCTGTGGAAAGCCGGTTCGAATCAAGAAGCTTCCGATATCCGTTCACGATCTGACGATAAGCCCTGACATTCTCCACCTCAAAGCACAGATCCTCGAGAATTTCGATCAGTCTCGTTGCCCGGACCGTCCGCAGAAGAGGAATAAGAATATCCTTCGTATGCTGGACTTTCGCGACACTTTTCTCGTATGGCATACACTTCATATCGCTGAGATTGTGGACCCGGTCGGCGACTTTTACATAAAGAGACTGCGGTGTGTGGCTGATGTGCTCGACAAGCTTCACGTCAGAGAGGATATCCAGGTCCCGTTTCCCCATCGCTTCATACTCTTCGAGTGAAGCGTCAAGATCTGTAACAGCCTCCACCAACTGAGCGACCTTCGGGCCGAATTTATCGTAAATTTCAGAGAGTGTAATACTTTCATCCTCGACGACATCATGCAGGAGCGCTGCTGCGATCACTTCGTTATCCATCTTCATATCCGCACAGAAATGTGCCACCTCCAGCGGATGCGTGATGTACGGCGCTCCCCCTTTGCGCCAGCTGCGTTCATGCTCCTTCATGGCCGTCCGGAACGCTTCTTTCAGAAGCGTCGTATCAGCCACTGTATATTTTCTGATTTTGCGGATCAGCCCGGCATAGCATTCCTCCGCCTTTTCCCTGTCTTCATTGGAAATTAAACGGTTCATAGTGTTCCTTCCTTCGCTTACTTCGTATCACATTTCAGAGATAAGCATCAATATGCGCGTTCATCACAGATCTACCTCAGGGGTATCCCGCATCAGCGATCAGACTTCTTCTCCGACTTCGTTGTAGTATTTGCAGAAGTGATACCAGTCATCATCATCGTCTCCGGATACCCTTGCTACACGGAAACAGTTCTGCTCTACAATGCGGGTGATTGCCGTCATGATCTGCGCGCTGATAATGTAAACATAATTTCTGTCAGCCAGATCCACTTCCATATTGCTTCTGTCCGCCAGTGTGTGCTTTTCCCTCTCTTCAATAAGCTTCTGGATCTGATCGACGATCTGATTCAATTCGCTTCCGGGTACAATGGACGGATATCCCAGCTCCAGATGTCTGACGATTTCTTCAGCGGAAGCGGTCACGATATAGCGTGAGATACCCATGAACTGCACACAGGGACAGGCTTCCCGACCTTTTGAGACGGACAGGGCCGCGCCAAGGCCGCCGATATAACGCTGCTTATGAGAATCCGGACGGTGAATAATGAGACTGAACACGTCCTTGATCCCTGAGGTGCATACAATGAAAATGTGTCCGTGCGTCAGTAAAATGTGTCCCTCGTAATAACGGCCTGCCTGTGAAAAATCCGTCAGAATGCTCTGGAAATTCTTTTTCGTCTTTCTCTTTTTCCCTTTCACTTCCATGCATTTTGCATACCGTGCCTCGGCTTCTTCTCTATCCAGTCCCATAATGGCCCTGCACATGGGTTTCATGGTATTTCTGTCACGATAAATGGCGAGAAGTCCGTACTCCAGGGCATCACTGTCCTCTCTCCTCTCCCGCCCCTTATGAGTCGAAGTTCGGAAATAATAGACCATATAAAGCCCAAGATACTTGAACATCTCGCCATCCTGCTCACTTGCGTCCGCGTCCGCCTTCACTTCCTGTGCGGCAAGCTCAGAGTTCAGCAGATCTTCAAATGTAAATTCAGTCCAGTTCATGATTCCCTCAAAGAAGGGATAGACCGTCGGGATTTTTCCCTCTTTCCGGATGCTGACGATCGTCGACGGGGAAACACCGATTTTATCAGCCAGTTCCCGATCTGTTTTGATATCATGTAAGTTCTTCAGATAGTCAAGATTTCTAACTAAGTTCCTGTTGGCTTCTTCTGCTCTCAGTAACATTGCATCTTCCTCCCCTCTACGAATGCTCACAACAATTTTCTGATTTTTTATGTTGAAGCGTATTTTACTCTGATACTTTTATTATGTCTACCTCTCTTTCATTTAATTTATCCAATAAATTCGAGGATACAAATTTCCATATGGTATCCCCCTTTGCATAAGGATTCGACGCTGCGGTCCGCCTCAGTTATACCGGGCTAAAAAAACGGGGCTGCCGCACCGGACAATGCCCTCACTATACAGAGCAGACATTTGCATGTATCCTCTGCGCTATATAGTGATGCCGTGTCTTCGTGCGACAGCCTCGTTTATGAAATAACCGTTATATAATCGTAATCTGCCTTAAAGTATCTGCTGCAGGATCTTCAAGAACGCCTCTGCGTTCTTGACGCGGCATGCGCAGCGCGTAAGCGCCTTCTATTCCGCACAAAAACTTACTGCAGTACGAATCCTCCATTCGGGGAAATGACCTGACCTGTGACATAGGGAGCCGTCAGAAGATATTCCAGAGCGCCCGCGATATCGGATGTATCGCCGATGAACCCCTGCGGAATCGTAGCGGCCAGAGCATTGAGCTCATCCTGATTGACGCCGCGGAGCATATCCGTCATGATCATGCCGGGTGCGATCGCATTTACCCGAACGCCTCTTCCTGCAAATTCAAGGGCGAGTGCTCTCGTAAGACCGATGATACCGGACTTGGATGCGCAGTAATCTGCCTGATTGATAACGCCCGTAAGACCGCCGACGGAAGATGTATTCACGATGCAGCACTGGTCATCCTTGCTGCTGTGGTTGACCATATGCGGAAGGACCAGATGTGTCATATGAAGGAAGCTCATCAGGTTAGTGTTGATGACGTTCTCATACTGCTCTCTCTTGATATCGATCCAGTTGCTGTTGTTCGTGATGCCTGCGTTGTTGACAAGGACATCGATATTATCACCAAACTTTTCAACAGCCGCATTCACGAGCTTCTCACAGTCTTCATACTTGCTGACATCGGCCTTTACGACGAGCGCGTCGACACCATACTCCTTCATGACCTTTTCGGCAATATTGTCTGAAAGTACTTTGGATGATTCGCTTCTGTAGTTAATGACCACATTGTAGCCGAGCTCGCCGAGTTTCAATGACATGGCTTCACCGATACCCCTGGAGCCGCCGGTGATGATTGCTGTTTTAGACATGCTTCTTTACCTCCTGTACTGATGTAAAACATATAAAGATAACTCCGGATCTCTGTGTCATCCGGAGACCACTCTATATATTACCACAGAAGTTGTCTTCACTCAAGCTTTCAGTAAACGACCTATCCTGTCGGTATATTCCGGGAATCTTGCAAGAATCTCCGCGCGCGGAGGCATTGAAAAGGTCTCATACCGGAAACCGGGGGCACACATGCAGCCGACAAGACTGTAGCCTTCATTTTCCATAGCCGCCCCGAAAATATATCCTTTCGGGACCAGGATCTGCGGGCATTCTCCATTTTCAGCATCCAACCCGAGTTTCGGACATGTCAGCTTCCCCTCAGGAGAGATCATGTAAATTGTCAGCGGACGGCCGTCATGGAAGTACCATACCTCATCGCAATCAATGACATGAAGATGAGAGACCTCTCCCGCTCTCAGGAGAAAATAGATGCTGGACCAGAGATTCCGATTCTCCATCCCGTTGTAACAAATCATATCCTGCCCGAGCAGGCACTCCTTAAAATATCCTCCTTCCACGTGGGGTTCCATTTCCAGATGTCTGATGTAATACTCTGCCGTCCGCATAGTTTTTCCTTTCTATATTACATATGATACACACTTGACAACACTCAGAGATATTGTTAAATTTTGTGAATTAAAAGGAGCAGTCCAAATATCCGAAGGACTGTCAAAGGAGAGACCATGGCAAGAACACTCACCCGCTGCAAAATGATCGAGCGCAGCCTGAACAAACGCTTCCGCAAAGAGCTCTGGGCGCCGTTCATGACTGCAGTCACTAAATATGAACTCATCGAGCCCGGAGACAAAATTGCAGTCTGCATCTCCGGCGGCAAGGACAGCATGCTCATGGCAAAGCTCATGCAGGAGCTGCACAGACATACCCGCGTCCCGTTCGACCTTGTTTTCCTCTGCATGGATCCGGGCTATAATCCCGAAAACCGCAGGCGAATCGAGAGCAATGCGTCGCTGCTTGAAATACCGCTGACAATATTTGAGACAGATATTTTTGATGTCGCCAACAGTCAGGAACACTCCCCCTGCTATCTCTGCGCCCGCATGCGCCGCGGACATCTCTACAGCAAGGCCAAAGAGCTCGGCTGTAATAAGATCGCGCTCGGTCATCACATGAGTGACGTGATCGAGACCGTCGTCATGGCCATGTTCAACAGTTCAAAACTGGAGACCATGATCCCGAAAGTCCACAGTCTGAACTTCGAAGGCATGGAGCTGATCCGTCCGATGTACCGTATCAAGGAGGATGACGTTCTGGCCTGGTGCCGTTACAACGATCTTCACTTTATCCGGTGCGCATGCAAGTTCACCGAATCAATCGCCTCCCGGGACAGGAACGGCGAAAATTCCAGAAGACAGGAGACCAAAGAGCTCATCCGGGAGCTGAGAAAGACCAATCCCTACATCGATGAGAGCATTTTTAACGCGGTACACGCTGTCCAGCTGGATACATTTCCCGGCTATAAGACTGACGGGGTGCTGCATTCCTTCACGGAAAGATACAATAAATATAGTAAATAGTTAATTCCCGCCTCACATTGAACGGACAGTCGTAATCATAAATAA
>CAMNDN010000096.1:0-6082 GCA_946535445.1 uncultured Lachnospiraceae bacterium | reverse complement strand
GACTATCCGGTCACTTGCTACTCCCTGACAGGCTATTCGGGCGGCGGAAAAAAGATGATCGCGGACTACGAGAGCTCCGGCAGGGAAGTAAAGCTCTCCTCACCGGGAATCTATGGTCTGACTTTAAGGCACAAGCATATTCCGGAGATGCAGAAAGTGACAGGTCTCACCTATCCCCCGGTATTTATGCCGGTCGTTGACGATTACTATAAAGGTATGGCAACTACTGTCATGCTGCACAACAGACTGCTTTGCGGACAGCCGACAGCGGAAGAGATCTGCCGGAAACTGCGGGATTACTATGCCGGGGAACACTTCGTAACAGTTCTTCCGTACGATCCGAAGCAGGGAACGATTTATGCCAATTCACTTGCCGGAACGAATCATCTGCAACTCGTGGTATGCGGCTATGAAGATCAGACGACCGTCACCGCGCTGTTCGACAATCTGGGCAAAGGCGCATCCGGTGCGGCGGTCCAGAACATGAACATTATGCTTGGTCTTGACGAAGCGACAGGGCTCGAATAAACATTTAAATCCATCAGACGGAACATCTTTACATAAAGAGACCGGGCACGGCTGACAATGCTTTCCATGTCGCCATGCCCGGATTTTTATTCTTCTGTTTTATGGTTCCACCATAGACTTACAGTGCCGGACTTTTACGCGACAGGGATTAAAGATAGGAAACCGTCTTGGCCAGTTCTTTCCTGCTTCCATGGTTCGCAAGCGGTCCTGTGCCCTCTGCCGCAAATCCGAGGTCCAGCAGCATCAAAATTTCCTCGTTTTCAGGCAGGCCGAGTTCCGCTTTCATCACTTCAGGATCAAAGAAATTGACCCAGCAGCTGTCAACACCCGCATCATAAGCGCCAAGCATCAGATGCGTTGCTACAATTGAAGCATCCTCAGCACCCGAATCACGCTTTCCGCCGGGATATGTAAAAACATTGTTCGCATCATACGCAACCACAAGGACCGTAGGAGCACCATACCGGCAAGGCGTGACTTTATCTATTTTAGCCAGTCCTTCCTCTGACTGAACAACATAAATATGCTGTTCCTGAAGGTTCTTGGCTGTCGGAGCCAATCTCCCCGCCTTAAGTATCGCCGCAAGCTGATCATCGGAAACAGCCTTCCCGCTGTATTTCTTGCATGAATAACGATTTCTGATCACCTCTTTAAATTCCATTCTTCTACCCTTAAATCCGGCTTTGAATGACCGCCGGATCCTCCTTTCTTCCGTTCATAACGGGTTTTTTCTTTTATCATGCCGCAATTTCCTCCCCATCCTCTTCCGGCAGTTTACGGAAAAACCATACGGCGAAAAGAATGGTAGCCGGAAATGACAATACTACGGAAATGGGCTGAGCCTCCTGAATTCCGGCCAGTCCTCTCACGTTGGACAGGATCAAAAGCGCCGGGATGAAAAGCAGACCGTTCCTTAAAGCAGACAGAAACGTTGCACCTGCTCTGTGCCCGGTACTCTGATAGAGCATCTCCGTGACCATGCACGGGGGCAGCAGGAGATTCGATAACGCCTGCAGGATAAGGGCTCTCTCTCCGATTGCAATTACGTCAGGGTCATTCCTCAGCAGACCGACAAGAGGCGCGGCATTTGTCACCAGAATAATAACTCCCAGTATGATGATACTCTCCGCGATGAGAATCGTGAACCGATATCCCTCCCGTATCCTGGAATATTTTTTGGCTCCGTAATTAAAGGCCGATACCGGCTGAAATCCCTGCCCGACTCCGAGCGCAATGGAGAATGTGAAGAAAACGATCCTCGCGACAATACTCATCGCGGCTACAGCCGCGTCACCGTAAACGCCGCATCGTGAATTCAGCAGAACGGTCGTGATGCTGTGCAGTCCCTGACGCAGAAGACTCGGGAATCCGGTCGCCATGATGTTTCCGATCACACCCGGTCCGGAATGAATTGCCTTCGCAAAACTGAGTTTCGATTCTGTGTGGTTCCCGTGAAACATATAGACCAGAATACACCAGCTCACCAGCTGACTCAGCGCCGTTGATAGACCGGCGCCGGCAATGCCCATATTAAGACCGAACATCAGGATCGGATCACCGACCATATTCAACACGGCTCCGCTCATGAGGCCGATCATTCCCAGATAAGCCTTTCCCTCATACCTGAGCAGATTGTTCAGCGTAAGGCTGCTGCACATAAAGGGAGCTGCCGCCAGAATAAATGAGATATACGTTTTGGCATACGGGGCAATTGTTTCCGTACTGCCCAGGAACATGACGACGGGAGTAAGGAAAATGAACCCGAAGAACGTAATCACAAGACCAAAAAACATTGCACCGAAAAAACCGACCGATGCGTGGACAGAGGCCCTCTCACGGTCATGACCTCCCAGCGCGCGGGAAAGGATACTTCCGGCCCCCTGCCCGAACATAAATCCGAAAGCCTGAATGATCGACATAAAACCAAAAACGATACCTACTGCACCGCTGGCGCTGGTACCGAGTCTCCCTACAAATGCTGTGTCGACCAGATTATAGATATTTGTGACAAGCATTGACATAATGCTTGGCACTGACAGGGTCAGCACCAGCTTTGAAATCGGCGTTTCCGTCATTTTAACATATTGTGATTGCGTCCTGTTCTCCAAGTCTCTTCTCTCCGTTCCAAAAAAACCTGCTGTTTATTATACCACCGTCACACTATTCCGTTAAACTTTTTTAGTCAGGATCAAAGATTCAGGATCTGGTCCGCTTTTTTCTCTGTAAAGAAGTCATCGTGTGTGGCCGCAATCACTGTTTTGCCGTTCTCATGCAATTCGCTGAGAAATTGTATGAGAAACGCTTTCGTTTTTCCGTCCAGACCGGCAAAAGGTTCATCCAGAATCAGCACATCCGGATTCAGAGCCATCACAGCAGCCAGCGCCACTCTCTTTTTCTGTCCGCCGCTCAGATGGTAGGGGGCCTTGTCAGCAAGTTCTTCAATCCCGAAAAGTGCCATACAGTCCCTCGTCCGAGCGTCTACCTCACTGTCCGGCAGACCCATCTGTCTCGGACCGAAGGCGATTTCATCATAGGTCCGACCGCAAAAAAGCATGATGTCGGGATTCTGAAAGAGATAACCGATCCTTTTATGGAACATTTTCGAATTTCTGTTGTTGGCGAGATATTTTTCTGTGATCTCCGTCCCGTCAAAAAAATACCGGCCTCTCACCGGGAAGGCCAGGCCGTTCAGAATGCGGAACAAGGTCGTTTTTCCTGATCCGTTGTCCCCTCTTACGATCAGGCATTCTCCCTTCTCCACAGAAAGCGTCAAATCCTCTAAGACCAGGTGGTTCTCACCCGGATATGCGTAGGAGATATTCTGCAATTCGAAAAAACTCATCATATACCTCTGTAATCATCAGTAAAGCCTCTGCATCGCATCGCTTCGTACATTTCGCGGCTCATTTCTGTCCCCCTTAAGAAAGTCACGCCCATGACACCTCCGACAGTCCCGCTTTTCCCCTTATGATTTCCGACAGCCCGAAGAATATATGCTGTCAGCACATCACGGATGAACCGTCCGAGTATTACAATATATTTCAGTGTTATATCAATCGTAAAAATAAAAATACCGGGAATATGGATCTTACGGAGAGCCGCTGTTATATGATTCCACTGTGTGGTATGGTTGAAGATCCCGACCATCCCTACACTTAGAAATACTTTCCACACGATCATCATCTGATTGAAACGGCCGCCGGGGTTCATGATCATGGCCGGAATGAGCAGGATGGCCGTCAGAAGACCCGGCGCGAACGCGCCGCCCAGCACAGGAAGAATGTCTTTCGGGGGCCAGGTACACAGATAAAGCAAAAAGACCGCAGTAGAGAAAAGCAGCACAAGATAATTCCGGTTCACGGAAAGAATAAAAATGAACAGAACAAGGAGAATCAGTTTCAGTAAGGCCGGCAGCGCATATCTTTTCTCATGCCCGGATTGAAAACGCAGCCTGCCGATCACATCACTGATCGTCTTTATGGTACGTAAAGCAAATGTGCCGCCTCCACGCGGCGGCACATAACTGTCTTCTGTTGTCATCCATTCAGGAATCATACTGTATCTTTTCCTTAAATAATAAAGAGAACAATTTAAAGATTATGATAAGGAGCGCTACCCCAATCAAAGCGGAAAGGATATAGGCTATGACTTCATTCATACCTTCCAGTGCGTAATCCGGCATGATCGGATTAAGAGCCCAACCGTTTGCAAGGCCTTCCGGTGTGTATCCGAGAGCGGAACCGTTTGTAACGATGTCCGCAATCTCATCAGCTCCCCATTCGCCCCAGGCGGTCCCTGTCGCAAGAAGACCGAGAGGTGTCGCGGCAATCAGAACCGCAACCAGTGCAAACACAGGAACATGAGATTTCGTATCCTGACCGACACCCCGCTTTATATTTTCAAAAATAAGATCAGGAGATACTTTTCTGACAAACGCGTAGACCGCAACGGTAAATATTGCCTCCACAAAACCTGCAACGGCAAGATGCGGAATCATCATGGCCGGAATCGAAACGCTCAAATCGTACGGACAGTAAAGAGCATTTCCTACGCTGTCTGTAAAAAGCATTGGCTGAATTCCAAACTCAACGGCAGCGCACAGGGCAGCAACGGCAAGCCCTAGATAGGAACCGATTGCAGCGGCAGCATAATGTACGCCCTCTTTTTCCTGACCGTTTCCGGCAAGTCTGTTGACGATCTGTGTGTACACAAAGTATCCCAGATAGGGAAGTACAAAAGCCATATTGAAACAGTTCGCTCCAAATGCGAGAATCCCTCCGTCCCCGAATATCACAGCTTGCAGAAGCAGCGCAACAGAGACGGCTATACAGGCTGCGTTCGGTCCGAACAAGAGCGCAATCAGCGTGCCGCCGACCGCATGTCCCGTCGTTCCTCCTACAAGCGGAACATTGAACATCATGGCAAGAAAAGAAAATGCTGCACCGACACCGACAAGAGGCAGCTTGTCTTTCGGCAGCTCGGTTTTTACTTTCCTGATTGCATGTCCCCACACCGGAATCATTGCGACCGTCATAACAGCGCAGGTCGACGGTGACAGATAGTTTTCAGGTATATGCATTTTTTATCCCCCTCCCTGTGTTTTAATAATTACCGAAACTATAATAATTATCATATACACCCGTTCGAAGCGCAAGCCGGGGTGGGGGATACATATTTCATCAGAAATCGTCAGGTCGCTCGCTCTCAGCCGGCTTTTATATAAGTATTTATATAAATTTCTGCACCGCCTTCTGGAACTCCTCCACTGCTTCCATGTCACCATCCTCTATGGCATGCGTGATACAGTGAGCCATATGCTCGTTGATGATCGCTTTGCCAAGACCTCTGAGAGCAGAATTAACGGCGGACAACTGTGTCAGCACATCGGCACAGTCCTCGTCATTCTCGATCATGCCTTTTACATGATTCAGATGACCGATTGCCCTTGAGATGCGGTTCAGCTGTCTCTTCTTTTCCTCCGGATCATGGTAATGGCCATGGTTTTTATTCTTTACTTCGTGCGTGTGTGTGATGATGCTGCCATCTTTACCTATATGCGTATGGGTGGTACCGCTCATCGTCCTGACTCCTTACGATCACTATTTTTTCAGTCTCTTTGTTCTTCTTGCCGTATATAATTCGACATCCTTCCAAAGTGTCTTTAATTGCGTCTTATGCGCACACAGCTTCTCCTTACAATTTTTACACCTGAGATACTCATTGGTATTCTCAGAAAATAGTTCCGGGTACAGGAAGAATGTCACCTCCCAGCGAACCAGCAGAGCGATAGATAAGACCAGAAGGCTCCATGCATAACTAGTCCCGACAAAAAAGAGAGGTGTGAACATCATAGCATAATCCCAGTTGTAGATACGGCAGGTCCCGCAGCATTTATTCTTCAGAAGCCACGTCTGGAAGGGACAGAAAAACAGAATACAGATCATATCGCATACGGAGTAGGCACTGCACAAAAGGATCATAATGCCGTCATCCAAAATACCGTTCATTCGAAGTGCTCCGAAAATACCGTTGAACACGATCCAGATCAGAGCGA
>CAMNDN010000095.1:0-6194 GCA_946535445.1 uncultured Lachnospiraceae bacterium | reverse complement strand
TGTGATGACCGCCTTCCTCTTCATGGTCATCATCATGATGATGCTCATCCTCATCATCGTCATCATGGTGATGATGCTCGTGCTCATCATCATCATCATCGTCATCATGGTGATGATGCTCGTGCTCATCATCATCATCATCGTCATCATCCGACTGCTGGATAGCCTCGATCCAGCCAGCTGATTCCATGGACTTCTCAAGATCAAAACGACCTGTGTTCAGAACATCAGCGATAGCGACCTTGGCGTAATTTGCCTCTATAATAACCGCACTGGTCTGCAGGCTTCGGATAATAGCTTTCAGCTCGCCGAGCTGGTATTCATCTACAGTATCCACTTTATTCATGAGGACCGTATTGCAGAACTCGAGCTGCTGGATCAGCAGGTTTTCGATATCTTCTTCCTCATATGTGTCTTTAAGAAGGCTGCGGCCATCTTCGAACTCGTCATGCATGCGGGCGCAATCGACAACTGCGATAATATTATCCAGAGTCATCGGGAGACCGTCTTCTGTACTTTCTTCGCAGATATCAGCTATTGTCTGAGCAATCGGAATGGGTTCACAGATACCGGAAGCCTCGATAATGATATAATCATACTTTTCTGTGATAGCCAACTCTCTCAGCTGCGACGCCAGATCCTCTCTCAATGTGCAGCAGATGCAGCCATTGGTCAGCGGAACAAGATTGCTGTTCTCCTGGGTCACAACGCCTCCTCTTGCGATAAGATCAGCGTCAACATTGACTTCACCGATATCATTTACAATGACCGCTGCACGGATTCCTTCGTCATTACTGAGAATATGATTTAAAAGTGTTGTTTTGCCCGCACCGAGGTAACCAGTAATCAGTGCGATCTTAACAGTGTTTTTTGCCATTGATACAAGACTCCTTTCTATACCGGGCACGATTTGCAAGTGCCTCGTCTCACTTAAGATTCCTGTCATGATTTGCAATTATCTATTTTCGCACGTTTTTTTACTTTGTCAAGACAGCCAGAAAAATTCTTCATCTTCCTCACCGGAAGCGGATGTCTCCTCCTGCGGCTTTTTTCTCTCTGCATCGATCTGCAGGATGACAGGTGCGAAAATCTTCACGAGCATCACCCCAAGGGCCAGCACAGCTCCTATCATGAGCGGCATGACATTACTTGTCACACCCGTGACGAGGAGCACAAGTCCCAGTATGATCAAAAGAGCCCCGGCTCCCAAAATTAACCGGGATGTATCTTCAAGGTTCTGAAATAGTTTTTTCTTTTCCTTCTTTTTTCTTTTTGCTAGCTCTATGTAATATAAATCAGCAATTTCATCCGGACTGCCCATCTCGCGCAGCACAGCCCGCGCATCCCTGCTGACCGCCCTCTGACCCTCCGTGTAATCATCAAGCTTCTGATATATTATATCTTTTAAATCTCTTTCAACCGTTCTTCTTACACCAATAGGAAGCTGTTGCGTAACATCATCTACGTATTGGTCAATTATCCTGCTTACCACTTTTTAACCCCCCACTCGATAACCCACAATGGAATTTACAGCCTGTGACATGATATCCCACTGCTTTTTCAGATCTTCCCTGAGAATTCTGCCCTTCTCCGTAATCACGTAATACTTTCTCGGCTTCGAATTACTGGTATCCCATCTGTTATCGAGGAGTCCCTGGGAAGAAAGTCTGCGCAAAAGCGGATAAAGCGTGTTGGCTTCCACCGGCACGCCCTTTCGTGCCAGTTCGTCCACCAGACTGTAGCCATACATAGGGTCATCAAGACAGCATAGTACAACGAGTACGATCGTCCCTCGGCGCATCTCCATGACCAGAGAACTTTCCACAGTCTCCCTTCCCATTTTTTCTCCCCTTCTCTATGACAAAGTACACTCCCCAGCATACCGGTATCCGCATTGGTCAGATACCATGTGTCACACATTAAGCTGATTAATAATATATATTAATATTTGTCTAATGCCAAAAATATTATAATGTGCATAACACAATAAGTCAACAAAAAAGAAAGAGCCGAAATCCCTGCGGCTCTCCGGGAATCCGCACAAAATCCGGTTCTCACTCCCATGCGAATGATGGGGTATTCCGGCGAGATTGTACTCACGATGAAGCCAGATTTCACTTTGCGCGCGTATCGTAGACTCCCATCACGAGTATTACGCGATGAAGAATAAAAAAATTCCCCACATTACGTTTCTGAATTTTCTGCGTAATGTGGGAAATACTTGAATATTTATAATTTGTCAGATCCCTTATGATAAAGAAGCACCGCTTCATGCGGTCTGAGATCCAATGTCAGGATTCCTCCTGTGACCAGTCTCTTTTTAGGTTCCGTTGAAAAACCATCGGCATCTGTAACGAGGATTTCCGTCATATCTGTATTGACATTCCTGGTAATACCGGTCTCCCATACAGGAATCTCTACGGGTATCGGTTCATCACCCGAATTCACGACCACAACGAACTGATCCTTATCAGAAAAACGACCATACGAAACAAACTGATATCCGCATCCGAGGAATTTAAGAGATCCGTTTTTCAACGTATCATATTTGTTATGGATATGAATCGCCGTTCTGTAGAACTCGAGCATCTCACGGTCTTCATGTCCCCACGGATATGTTCGTCTGTTGTCCGGATCGGTGAATCCGACAACACCGGCCTCATCGCCATAATAAATAGTCGGAGCGCCGACAAATGTCATCTGAATAACGATTGCTTCGCGCATCACACAAGGTACTACATTCTGACCGGCTGCATCCGAGCCTAACTCCGCAACTCTACCGACAATGTGATTCGTTCTTGTCAGAAATCTGGAATGGTCATGATTATCCAGTTCATTCATTGCACAGAGCGCCGAAGGCCCCATAAAACTGGCCAGATGATAAATCATGGCACTTTCAAAGGACTCTCCGTTGCCGAGCAGATCTTTTCGGTACTCATCACTGTGCTTTTCCATACCGGTCAGGAACCATGATACAGGCTCCATAAAGGCATCATAATTCATGACTGTATCCCATTGATCTCCAAGAAGCCACTCTCCGGCAGGTCCATAGTGCTCGGCAATAATGATCGCGTTCGGGTTCGCTTCCTTTACGGTCTTGCGGAACTCGCGCCAGAAAAAGTGATTATATTCCAGTGAATGACCCAGATCTGCGGCCACATCGAGTCTCCAGCCGTCAACATTGTACGGCGGAGATACCCATTTCCTGGCGATGCGCATAATGTAATCGAAAAGCTCCTGGCTCTCTTCATAGTTCAGCTTCGGCAGTGTCTCATGTCCCCACCAGCCATCGTAAAATTCATTATAAGGCCATGCATGCTCGTTATTAAATTTAAAGAACGAATGGTACGGACTGTTACGGTCGACATAGGCTCCCTTATCGTACCCCTCCTGTTCTTCATAGATCCGTTCCCGGTCAAGCCATTTGTTAAAAGAACCGCAATGATTGAACACGCCGTCCAGAATGATCTTCATGCCACGGGCGTGTATCTCCTCGCAAAGTTTCTCCAGAAGCTGATCGGATGCCTTCAGGTTATCCGGATCTGTGGTGCGTATAATGTACCTGGTGGCATTGCGATTGTTGTGATCATCCCACATGAGAAGATCACCGCCGTCTTTCACGATTTTTCCGAGATGCGGATCTATGTGATCATAGTCCTGACTGTCATACTTATGATTGGACGGAGATACAAAAATCGGGTTCAGATAGAGGACTTCCACACCAAGATCCTGCAGATAATCCAGCTTCTGACGGATTCCTTCCAGGTCGCCGCCGTAAAAATTTCTCACATCCATGTTCTCCGGCGGTCTGTTCCAGTCGGTAACAGCCTGTGAGTATTCCTTAATATAGACATATTCTCTCGTCTGGACATCATTGTTCTTATCACCGTTGTAAAAACGGTCCGTATAGATCTGGTACATGACAGCGCCATGTGACCAGTCCGGCGTCCTGAATCCCGGAACGATGCGGAAGCAGTTCCTCTCGGAAAGATTTCTCGTAATGCCCAGTTTGTTGTAATAACAGACAATTGATTCGACCCGAAGTTCGAAATAATATCGGATTGCTTCGTCCGTCAGATGAATCGTTATTTCATAGTAATCAAAACCGCCGACGGTCTCTGCAAGAGACATAGGCATACGTTTCGAACCGCTGATGAAATACACTTCATCTACATTGTTCTTCATCGTGCGGATCCGTACTGTACAATCCTCGAAAGGCATCGGTTGAATCGGGCTTCGATAAAACCTGGTTTCATCGCTGAAGACAGCTCTCTTACTGAACATGGGACGCATAAGGGAAACATATCTCATGCGCCTGAATTCTTCAGATTGTTCTCTCCCCATTAAAAACAGCTCCTTCTTCGAACAGTGCTTCGAATTCCTCTCTGCCTATCTTCTCCTTTTCCAGGAGAAGTCCGGCGGATGCATCCAGCACATGTCTGTATTCGTTAATGATTCTTCTGGCTTCCTTATAACAATAATCGATAATAGATTTCACTTCCTCATCGATCTCGTCCGCTGTCCGTTCGCTGTAGCTCCGGGTCTTCTCATAATCACGGCCGATGAATACTTCACTGGAATCGTCGTCATAAGCAACCAGTCCGATTTTCGCAGACATACCGTACTTCTTCACCATGGAACGGGCAAGTTCCGTTGCCTGCTTAATATCCTGTGAAGCGCCGGTCGTGATATCGTCAAAAACCAGCTCCTCTGCGACTCTGCCGCCAAGATCCACAATGATATTTTCCAGCATTCTTCCTCTTGTGTTAAAAATTTCATCTTTTTCAGGAAGCGGCATTGTGTAGCCTGCAGCACCAAATCCGGTAGGAATAATGGAAATAGAATAGACCGGTCCCACATGAGGCAGAACATGGAACAGGATCGCGTGCCCTGATTCGTGATAAGCGGTGATCTCCTTATCTTTCTGAGACATGACCTTGCTTTTCTTCTCAGCGCCTATGCCTACTTTTACAAACGCGCGTCTGATATCATCCTGAATAATATAGGATCGTCCGTCTTTGGCAGCATAAATTGCCGCCTCATTCAGCAGGTTCTCAAGATCCGCGCCGGAAAAGCCGGCCGTCGTCTGAGCGATCTGAAGCAGATCGACATCGTCTCCGAGAGGCTTATTGCGCGCATGAACGCGAAGGATTTCTTCACGTCCGCGGACATCCGGAAGACCGACTGCCACCTTGCGGTCAAACCTGCCCGGTCTCAGAATAGCCGGGTCAAGGATATCCACTCTGTTCGTAGCCGCAAGCACTATGATTCCTTCATTCACCCCGAAACCATCCATCTCCACGAGAAGCTGGTTCAGGGTCTGCTCGCGCTCATCATGCCCACCGCCGAGTCCCGCGCCTCTTCGGCGCGCGACCGCATCAATCTCATCGATAAATACGATACAGGGATGATTCTTTTTCGCATCCTCGAAAAGATCTCTCACTCTGGAAGCTCCGACGCCGACGAACATTTCAACAAAATCCGAACCGGAAATCGAAAAGAAAGGTACGCCCGCTTCACCGGCGACCGCTTTTGCGATCAGCGTCTTGCCTGTTCCGGGAGGTCCCACGAGAATAACTCCTTTCGGAATACGGGCGCCGACAGTAATGTATTTGCCCGGCTCACGAAGAAAATCCACAATTTCCTCAAGATCCTGTTTTTCTTCTTCCAGACCGGCAACATCCTTAAAAGTAACGGTCTGATCTTTCGGCGTAGACATGCGGGCACGGCTCTTGCCGAAATTCATCATCTGTGCATTCGCTCCTCCTCCCTGTCTGTTCATCAGGGTAAAGAAGATCAGGAATATTGCAGCCGCCACAACAATAAGAAGAATGGAGTTCATGAGGGATCTGTCCGATGGAATATCATCTACGATCACTTCCACGCCCTCATATTCATTCAGCAGTTCATCGACCCTTGCAACATCCGTAACATACAGATGCTTCGTACTCCCATCCTTCATGTGAACGATGATCCGGCCTGTCGTTCCCTGAGCATTCGGCTTGATGTTAACGCTGTCTACGGTATCAGCCTTTAAGGCCTCCGTAAATTGTTTATAGGTATACGCTTCACTTCTCTGAATATGGGCGGCAAAATAATAGTAGCCTGACACCATAGCCAGAATAATAATCAGATATATTACTATACTTCTAGATGGTTTCTGCTGCGTCACGTGTTTTTCCTCTGTACCTGTT
>CAMNDN010000094.1:0-6328 GCA_946535445.1 uncultured Lachnospiraceae bacterium | reverse complement strand
GCTTCAGGACCCGCTGCCTCAGTCTCTGCTGCTTCACAAGCTTCTTCCACTGCTTCTTTTACTTCAGGATCCGCTTCCGCTGCCTCTTCTTCAGAAGATTCAGCCTGTGTGACATCCTCTGTCAGTTTTTCGAGTCCGTCCGCTATCTCATCTGTCTCTTCATCAGACATGGCAGAGGGAACCGCATTCTCCTCAAATCCCTCATCATAATCGTCCAGATCCTCTTCCACAAAAGGGATGTCTACCTCCTGCGGATCATGAATGTCCCGGGTTATGACAGCACCTGCGATCAGTTCCGGAGAGAAATACTCTTCCAGCTTCCTGACATACTGGATCCTCTTTCCGGCCTCCTCCTCTTCGAGAGTCACAAGGAAATCGATGTAGGGCTGATATCTCTCCCGACAGCCCTCCAGAGTCATTTCTTCAGGATCCGCTATAACGATCTTCTCCTGAGCTTCCCGGAGCGCAATGATCTCCAGCGGATTGTCAGTCTCCAGTTTCTGAAAGCGCTTGGCTGCCTGAAGGATTTCCTCCTTGCAGAAGAGTTCATGGAGCTTTTCCATTTTATCCTCAGCTTCGGCGTATGTTTCCGGGATCTCCGAACTCCCGCAAAGGGTCCGGAATCCTTCTCCGCATGAAATCTGCGCATCTTTTATATTCTGCAGGCATCTGATCGTTTTGTCCATGAGATCTGCAGGCAGGAACTTTTCCGCACTTACATATTCTCCAATCTGTCCGCACTGTTCTCCGAGTATGAAACTGTCTGACCTGAGTGCAGCGATTGTTTCATTGACTTCCTGAAGTCTTTCCATCTTATTCATAGATTTAAGTATCTCCTTCCCTGCTCATTATATCCAATATCTACTTATCCGTCAGAGCATCGATGTATCCCAGCACCCTGCTTCGCTTTATTTTGGATAAGGTATGATATTTTTCTATCAGATAATGTTCATCGGAATCCCGATCAATCATGATATGTTCCGGACTGATCTCCGTTCTCGTATCTGCCTCCCCAAGCAGATCATACGGTGAGACCTCCAGGACATTACAGATCAGCATAATTTTTTCTGCGGACGGATTCGTCTTTTTTCTTTTCCAGTCACTGATCGCGCTCTGTGATATATCTGTCCTGATCGAGAACTCCCGCTGTGTCATGCCGCGTTCTTTTAATATCTCAAAAATACGCTCACTGATTATCATTTTTTCTCCCCTTAAAATGCATCTATACTTCCCTTTTTTTCCTGCCTTTCCCCAAAAGCAGAAATGGTATACTTCTGATTTCTCATTCAAAAGTATACCATACGCTTTGTCATTCTTCTACACTAAACATCACGTCGTTTTCGACTTCATCTTCATTTTGCGGGACAGTAACTTCGGACCCGGAAACATCATATTGTGCCTCGATCGCACTGGCCGTCTGAGCATTGATCTGACTGGAATACCTCGCATCTGCCTGTCTGCGGCCGATCAGGAAACCGATGATCAGGAAAATCAGGAAGATGATCACTCCGCCGCCGATCAAAAGAATTCTCCTGTTAAGAGCGGCTCTGCGTGACTCCTGTTCCCTGAGCCTTGCCTCACGTCGTTTTCTTTTTTCCGCGGCAGCCCTCTCCTGAGGGGTCCTCTTTCTTTTCTTTCCCGGTCTGGAAGAAGTCCCGCCGGGATACGCCACCTGCCTTTGTCTGCCGGCCGAAGACGGAGAGTTCTTCTTTTTTCCGGAAGAAGCCTTTTTCCGTGCTCCGCTCTGCTGCGTTTTTCGGCCTGAGGAATAGGACGTCTGCTGTGTCGAAGGTCCCCCTCCTCCCTGCGTCGTATTATCGACATATGTTGTGAACTGGTTCCCGTTCTTATCATATCCCATATAATACTGACGACCGGTCTCATCATAACTCATATAATACGGCTGGCCGTTATTATCATAGCCTGTATAATAGGGAATACCTCTTTCATCATAGCCGGTATAATAGGGACGCCCGTTGGCATCCATTCCCTGATAGGGCTGACCCGTATTGCCGTTCTGATATGTATTCTGGTTATTCATAGCCATTTCCTGTTAACCCGCAATTATTATTCCATCAAATAGTTTCTGTACAGCCGTGCCGTCAATCGTGTGAGGCCATCCGCCGGAAGTATCAATGTCCACACGGACGATCCCGCCGTCTTCCGTCTTCAGATCCACAATGCTTTTTCCGTCGGTCCGATATATTTTTAAAGTCGTCCCTTTTTGAATGATAATCCCTTCCTCCGCTGTCTCATCGGTCTCAGGATCAATTGAGTCGGCCGCGAACTTCATCAGCGCAGTAAGCTCTATATTACTGCCCGCATAATCATCGCCGTTCAGATAGTACCAGATATCCTTCGCCTCCGGCATCCCGTCAGATCCGGTCGCATAAAGACAGCTGGCGCTGTATGAGCTCATCAGATCGAAATCCGATTCGAGCAGAAAACCTTCAGGATCACAGGGCAGGACCGTTCTCCTTGTACCATCATCATGATAATATTTCGGAAATCCCATTTGGGACATCGTGCCAAGGAATACGGGTATCTCCCCGTTAACATCGAACACTGCAAGCTGATCATATTCTTCGTCACCGTCAGCATGTACGTATATATAATACCGCTCATCAGCCGTTCGCACAAGAACAGGTATTATTTCCCCTGAAGATAATCTTCCGACGGCACTCCTGCCGTTCATCTCCACGGTAATGGAATTGTTATCCCCGGTCACTCTCAGCAGATCCGTAGATCCGTCATTTTTTATGTCAAATGCATTTTGCACACCCGCTCGGACGGGCACTGATCCGGATTTCGGCACACCGGCGAAAGAATCCGTAAAAAGATCCGGCTCATCCTTACGGGAGATCTGCACCGTAACAAGGTCGCTCTCTGCATCATCCGCAAAATAAAAATTAATGCCTTCTTCGGAAACTGCCCATATATAATCAGATTCACTATACCCGGCCAGTAATTTCTCAAGATCCGTGATCGGTCCGTCCGGATATTCGGCATCATAAGCTTCCATCAACTGATCGGCAAGACCTTCCGTATCGATGACTTCCGAAAGCTCTATCTCCTTTCCGGTACCCGGATCGATATTTACTGCTTCGATTTCAATTGCGGAAGGATCTTCTATTCCTCCGGATGCCAGAGTGACCGCGCTGAAAACTGCCGTGTCCGATCTGACCGGCAGCATTGTCCGCGTAATCTTCCGTTCATCACTGTCTGCTGCCCGGCTTTCGGAAGCCTTTTCTGCCAGCTCTGAGAAATCCGTATTCATCTGCTTAATGAGCGCAGCCTCATACCGCTCAAGAAATCTGTTCAGATCGGGACTCTTTTTTTTCGCCGCTGCTGTCAGTTTTGGCCATGCATAGTCTACTTTGGCGGAGACTTTCCCGGATGTACTGTCATATTTCCGTTCAAATTTTTCTGAAAGCACAACAGAAAGCAGCTCCGCATTCTCCGTTTTTGAATTCCTGATTCTTTCAGAATCCTTCTTTTCCTTATCTTTCACAGATGTATCTCCGGAAAGATCCGTCAGAGAATCGTCCCCTTCCATCCCTGTCAGGGACTGATCCGCTGATGTGTCCTCATTTCTCATATCCGTTCCGGACCGGTCTGAGGACGTATCCTTTTCTTTTGTTCCGCCGTCGCTTTCATTTTCTGAAGTGTCCTGTTCACTCCCGACAGAAGCGGTGACATCTGATGCTGACGACTCATTCTTCTCCTCCACGAAAAGCGGAGAATCCGTATTGTTGAACGATATCTCGGGCATGGTACATCCCGACAGTATAATAGCCATAAGAACAGAAGCCAATATTTTTTTCTTCATTGCTTCTCCTTTCTCATCTGCCTCGTTTTTACTTTTTCGTCGATCCATTTTATTATGATCACGGCAAGAACAGCACCGGCCGTCCCGATCAGGGCACCGGCAAGAACATCCGTCGGATTATGAACGCCGACATAAAGTCTCGAAAAACCCATAAGCACCGCGACAGTCAGAGAAGCAGCCCTGACCCGCACATCTCTGACAGTCAGAAAGATTCCCATACAGACTCCAAAGGCCGCCGTTGTATGCCCGGATGGGAATGAATTCGGGTCTCTTGACATATCGATCAATGCCGTGAGTCCGGGAACAGTCAGATACGGTCTAGGTCTCATAAAAAACGGTTTGAGGAACACGAGCGACACCAGTGATCCGATGGCAAGCCCAAGAGCAGACGCAAATCCTGTCCTGCGTGTCACCGGAACGATCAGGAGCAGAACCGCCATCGCAATAAAGAGGGCTCCGTGGTCTCCCAGTCTGGTATAGAACATAAAAAGTCTGTCTAATACAGGGTTTCTGAGCGTATTCTGAATCCAAAGGAGTATCTGTCCGTCAAACTGGTCAACTGCCTGAAACATTTCCTTCTCACTCTCCGATATCATGTATTCTCATTCAAGTCTTTACGCCTGAACAGCTCAGGCAGGCATTCTTAAGGCTTTACCTGCACTTTACAGTACCTATGATATAATGTAAAAAGCATATTTTCAAACTATTTTTCAACCCTCGCGCATGAAAAAGGTGCCGCTTCATAAGCGGCACCTTAAAAAGATTACAATATTTCAAAAAGAATTGCGGCAAAATCACCGCCAAGC
Source organism: uncultured Lachnospiraceae bacterium (assembly GCA_946535445.1). Classification (GTDB taxonomy): domain Bacteria; phylum Bacillota; class Clostridia; order Lachnospirales; family Lachnospiraceae; genus Chordicoccus. The sequence goes on along the minus strand of CAMNDN010000094.1, from coordinate 1,693 downwards.
ATATGCAGGTCCATTCTGTCGATCGGAATACCTATATTCATCAGTTCATCCCCATAGGCAGAAAACTCTTTTGATAAAGCATCTTTCTTACTGTATCCGTATGTATCGGCAAGAACGCCTGCCCCACAGTTCTCGACCCTGTATCTCACCTTATAGTTTCTCTGAGGATCCAGACCTTTCAGTCTGAATCTGATCCAGGAAGCATTTACTTTATTCAAAGTCTGAACATACAAGGCTATCGCCCTGCTCCTGTCGGAAGATACGACCATCCAGCCTGTCTCGTTACGCTCAAAAGGACTGATCAGCCGGTAAAAATCTCCGTCCATCTGAATAAGATCCCTGTTCCTCTTCATAAAATCTATCTGTGACTTAACGGCAAGGAGCTCATCTTCACGAAGCTTTCCCAGCACCAGCTCATAACCGAATGTCCCGAAAAAAGCAACTGCCGCGCGGGTACCGAGCGGTGTCACCCGCCCGAGCTGATGATTCGGGACGGCGGAAACGTGAGAGCCGATGAATGACAGCGGATAAACGATCGAGGTCCCATACTGGATCTTACATCTTTCATGAGCATCTGTATCATCACTGCACCATGCCTGCGGTGCATAATAAAACATACCCGGATCAAATCTGGCTCCTCCGCTGGCGCAGGATTCAAAAAGAATATCCGGAAATTCACGGGTGAGACGCTCATACAGGCTGTACACACCCAGAATATAACGATGCATGATTTCCCCCTGGCGTTCGGGCGGATAAAAATCACTGAACGGCTCCGTCATATAGCGGTTCATATCCCATTTTATATAGGAAATTTCCGATTCCCGCAGAATTTTGGAGACCATTCCGTATATATGCTCAACGACATCCGGCCTCGTATAGTCAAGCACATATTGATGTCTGGTCTGGCAGGAAACTCTTCCAGGAGTCTTAATAAGCCAGTCCGGATGCTCCCTGTAGAGGTCACTGTCCTTATTGACCATCTCCAGCTCGAACCAGAGACCGAATCCAAGACCGATCTCCCTGATCTTACGCGAAAGCCCTCCGATTCCCGACGGGATCTTTTCAAGATTGCAGTACCAGTCTCCGAGTCCCCGGCGGTCATCATTTCTGGCACCGAACCATCCGTCATCCAGCACGAACAGTTCCACCCCGACATTTGCGGCTTCCTGTGCCATTTTCAGAATGATATCCTCATTGAAATCGAAGTACGTCCCCTCCCAGTTATTGAGAAGAATGGGGCGCGGTCTGTCTCTCCATCTGCCCCGCGCAAGCCGGCTGCGATACAGCCTGTGATACGTCCGGCTCATGCCGCCGATTCCATCCTCTGAATAGACCATGACGACTTCCGGGGTGGTAAAACTCTCACCGCTTTCAAGCTTCCAGGTAAAATTCTCCGGACTGATCCCGATGGTGAGACGGGTCATATCGAAGGTCGAGACCTCGACATTTGCAAGGAAATTCCCGCTGTAGACCAGACTGAACCCGTAGACTTCCCCATGATCTTCCGTGGCATCCGGGCGCAGAAGCGCTATGAACGGATTCTGTTCGGCTCCACCCGTCGTTCCGCATATTCCCTGGATTCCCTGGTGCCCCATTTCGAGCCTTCTGCGTTTCGGGTAACGTTCGCGTCCCCACGCTCCGGACAGCTGAAGCAGGTCGTAATCCATATCGAGGAATTCTACCGAAGCGCTCA
>CAMNDN010000093.1:0-6459 GCA_946535445.1 uncultured Lachnospiraceae bacterium | reverse complement strand
GGTACACCTTTTCCATACCACATCCTTAAAGATCCATACAGCATCCGCCAGCTCCGCTGCTTTTTACACCTCCGGCAAAGCATCCGCCAGCTCCACCGCTTTTTACACCTCCGGCAGAGTATCCGGCAGTTCCGCCTCTTTCTACATCTCCGTCAGAGCGTCCGCCAGTTCCGCCTCTTTCTACACCTCCGTCAGAGCGTCCGCCAGTCTTGCGAAATCCTCCAGGGACAGCTTCTCCCCCCTCACCGTGCGGTCAAGACCGCACAAATCCAGCGCCTGCCCGACCTGCTCCTTGGAAAATGAAAAGCCCGCATAATTCGCGATTCCGTTCTGAAGGGTCTTTCTCCGCTCATTGAACGACGCCCGAATGACATCGAACAGCATCTTCTCATCTTTCACATCCACAGGAGGTTCCTGATGCCGCACCATATGCACGATGGCGCTCTCGACTTTCGGCCGGGGCATGAACGACTCCGGCTCCACGATAAAGGAAATCTCGGGATCCGTGTAATAGCGGACAGCCAGGGAAAGAGCACCGTATGTCTTGCTGCCGGGCTCCGCGATCATTCTCTCGGCGACCTCTTTCTGCACCATGACCGTCAGCTGTGAAAAAGGAGCCCCGCTTTCAAAAAGCCCCATCAGGATCGGCGTCGTGATGTAATAAGGCAAATTCGCACACACCTTGATCGGCCTCCCGCCGTTCTCCGTCTCCGCGATCGCGCGAATATCCGTCTTTAAAATATCCGCATTCAGAACAGTCACATTATCCCAGCCGCTAAGTGTATCTTCCAGGATCGGAAGTAGTGCCTTGTCGATTTCCACTGCGCATACTTTTCCGGCATACGTCGCGAGATACTGGGTCAGGGTCCCTATTCCGGGCCCGATTTCCAGCACAAAATCATCCTTTGTAATGTCAGCCGTGTCAATGATGCCCTCCAGCACCGATTCATCTATCAAAAAATTCTGCCCGTATTTCTTGCGAAAAGAAAAACCGTATTTCTTCAGCACCGCGGTGCATCGCGCACGGTTTCCAAGGTAGGGGGTAGACATATATTTCTTTATCCTCCTTTATCAAGAACGCCTCGGCGTTCTTGCCGCGCCGCGCATGGTGCGAAGCACCTTCCTTAATGCGCGGCTGCGATCCGCCGAAGGCTTTTAATCTCTGACGCTTATTTTGTATCCCATGTCAGAGAAAGGTTTCATCCTGCACATTCATCGTAGACTTACGTCACGAGAATTCTGCGTCCAAGATTATATTCCCAGTTACATTTCACAGCTCCGACGCATACGCCATCACGAGCCCGTTACGGTTCTTACATCCGGTCTTTTTCAGGATATTCCGGACATGGAACTTCACGGTATTTTCGGAAATGTAGAGTGCGTCGGCTATCTCGCCATTGGTCTTCTCACTCAGGATCATGCGGAATATTTCCCTCTCTCTGGGCGAAAGCTCATACCTGGCTGAAAATCGGAAGAAGCAGTCCTCACTGCCGGGCAGCTGCTTTACTTCTGCTTCCGGCCCGGACGGCCGGTCAACTGCCCTGTCGGCTTCTGAACCATACCGCCGTTCACCTGCCCTGTCGGCTTCCGTTTCAGACCTTCCGTTCTCAGACCCGGTCCCATGTCCCGAATTCACCGGTCCCGATGCCACCGTTCCCGATGCCACCGTTCCCGATGCCACCGATTCCGATGCCACCGTTCCATATTCTCCCGACCTGAATCCCCCGGTCCTCATATCCTTCGTTTTCAGGCTCTCCGGTCTCAGGCTCTGCTCAGCCACAGGCGCTCCGGGTCCCGACTCCGCTGCCCTCGTATGCAGCAGCGTCTCCGCATTTCCGACCCGCTCTTCTTCTGTTCCGGCAGCGCCCGACTCCTTTATATACAGATCGTGGTAGACCCGGAAGAAGACAAATATCGCCGTCACGCTGAGCGCAGCCGTAAGCACGACATGAATGATCGGTCTCTCATATAGGGCAAGGCTAATTGCCTCCCCTACAGCATCGCCGATCCTGCCGATCATCAATCCGAATCCTGACAGATACAGGATATTCAGGTCTGAAAACAGAAGGACCCTGTAAACAGAGTAAAATCCAAATGCAAAATAACTCAGCAGCCAGAACATGACCGCCGGGATCGTTGCCTCTCTGAGAGACAGCATGACAAGCGGAAAAACAAGGACTGTCAGTGCGCAGATCGCTCCCTTTTCCCTGGAACGATCCGCAACAAATCCCGCAGACACAAGACTGAACACATATACCAGGCGGCTCATTTCGACGTTCACCGTCTCGCCGATACTTGAGGGGATGAACGAAAACCCGCACCCGATCACGACGCCCAGGAGAAGGACCAGGATTCCCTGCAGCCACAGATCAAGCGGTGCGCTTTTCTCAGGAGTCCCGCTGTATTTCACATTCTCCGGGCCTCTGCCGGAACGTGAAGCGCCCCCGGTGTTCCCGCCCCCCTCCGCAGGATACCTTACCGCCACAGGAACTCTCTCTTCCTGCGCAGGATACTTTGCGACAATATAAATCATGATCGCGGAAAACACGGCACTCACTGCCAGCACTTTCCGGGAATAATAGAATGAGCTTCCTCCGATCAGCGACAACAGCCAGGACATGGGGACCGAAAGTCCGTAGCCTGTCCCGAAGACCCTTCCCCTGTGTGTAACAGGCGTACTGCAGGTAAAATAGAACAGGTAATATCCCGCGATCAGCCCGCAGAAAATCTCCATCAGAAGACCGGCCGCAACGCCCGCGGCGCCTTCCCATAATAAGGCCGGGATCATCGCAGCCATATGAAGAAGGACCAGAACAGGCAGAGCGATGCCGGATGCAGACGACTTATAACGCAAAATGAGCGCAAAAAGCCCGATTCCCAGCGCCTGCATGGCATACCCCGCCACCATGGTGACGAAATTTGCCTTGTCAGGTGCCATATATTCCTGCACATGATAATTCCATGCGATCCATCCGGTCGAAGTCAGTAAAAAGCCCAGAAAAATGACAGCCATCGAAGCAAGAGAAGGCTTATACATTTTTTCTTCCAGCATTAGTTATCTCCAATTCAAGTCTCGCTCGCGAGACTTGGCGCGGGATTCGGGTCAGCGTTAGCTGACATCTTCCAGACCGAATCCCTGCGCATCCTCGCGGAGTGTATATCTCAGTGGGGGATTGACACCCGCCACTGAGACTGGTTTGTTGTCCACCGCCTGTAGAGGCGGGGGGCATCTCACACTGAGATATAACAAATTTAAAGGTATTATATCATAAATCATAAAACAAAGGGCGGCTCTTTCAGCCGCGAATCACATCGCTGCCTGAAGAACCGCCCTAAACTCAGCGTATCATACTATCATATATGGAGATAATTACTTATTGCTGCCCCTTGCCGCATGCAGTCTTTATGGTGCCGCTCCGTCACAGATCCATCACTGCAGATACCACTTCTGCGCCGTTGTCGATGCCTTCGTCTTCGCCACGACATTGGTACCGTTCGCAGTCTGGTTCCCGTTCAGATGGACCACCGTGCCGAGCGCATTTGTAAGCGTCACCGTTCCGTCGGAATTCTTCGTGACCTTCCAGCGCTGGCCGCTCTCTCCGGCCCATGCGCTCTGGATGATGTTGGCTCCGTTGGTCTTCGTATTTCCCTTTACGGTCAGGACAAGACCCGAATTCACATTCATGATCCGGTAATAGCCTCCGCCGCTGTACAGGAAGCGGAATCGTTTCGCCGCCGTGTTGCTGTAAGTGTACAGATTGACATTTGCCCCGTCTGTCTTCGAAGAGGATGCGATATTGAGCGCAAATTTCTTATCCTTTGCTGCCTTCACCGCATACTCCCTGCTGTAAGGACTGCTCACCGGATCCGTCTCGACGATGTAGAAACGCTGCAGTCCGCTGCTGGCTGTCTCAGCCATGGAAAGTGTCGTTCCCTTGACGGCGGACGCGTCTGACATGGCAACAGAAAGTCCTGACACAGCGTTGATAATTGCAAATGAATTATCCGACTTCCTTGACAGTTTCCAATTCTGTGCCGTTCTGGTCGTCTGCTGATAGAGTACCAGCCCTTTCCCCGCCTCTGAGCTATTCTGCTGTACCGCAAGAGCCAGCTCACACTTGGCATTTATAAACTTCCAGGTTCCGTCAGCATTTTTCACGGCCTTGAATTTCATAGCTTCAGAGCTGCTTCTGTCCGTGATATAGACTTTCGTATTGTTGACCATCTTACCGCCGAAAGAGCAGACAGCCGTTTTCGAATTATTTTTCGGAATCATCAGATAGGTCTTCCCGTTCACGATGCTCGAGACACAGTCCACGATTTCAAATGTCTTCGTACGGGTTCCCGTATACTGCCCGATTCCCTTAATGCTGATCGTCGCTGTACCGGGATTGATATTGTTCTTATATTCTATGGTATAATCCGTTCCCTCCGTAAGTACCTTACCGTTCACTTTGACAGTGACTGCCGGTGTGTAAGCCTTGCCGGAATAGCCATAAGAGAGGCTGTTGCCGGTAACGGACGCTTTGGAAATGTCTATATATTCCTTCCATGCCGCATAGACATCGATGTGCTGATTGCCGCTTGAAGGAAGTGATGTCACGATCGTCTCCTCCGGTTTTTCCGGATCTGTGCACCATCCGAGGAAGATATGATTTTCCAGAACCGGCTCATTTGCAACATAATCCGAAAGGACCACCGTACTATTCCTCTCCCGGACCTCAAAATACTTCATGGACTGACCGTCGATCGTGCCGCCGTTTGCATCAAAAAACAGTGTCGGGCCGCCGTCAAATACCGGCCAGATGCCCTGGTCACGAAGATATTCCTGAAGATTCGGCGAATTATAATTATGCGATTTCGACATCAGATTAACTGTGTAGGTAACGACATTCCCATTCCGCTGCCCTTCGTCCGGCATGAAAGGTCCTCCGTTATAGGACTCATACTTGTCGAATCTGCGGGTCGCCAGCACCGGGAGCGGGAATTCATACGTATGCTCATTCATATCCACAGGTATGCGGAGCGTATAGTTCGACAGTGGATCCGGCCACTTTACTTTTTCAAAATCAACATTTCTCCGCTGATAATAGTACGTGCCATATTCCGCCGCTCTGTCGATCAAAATGTCATAATACGGCTCGGCAAATGTCAGCCTTGGCCCATATAGTCTACTTCCTTCTCCCTGGTAGTTGGTTCGGGCAGCATCTGCTTTGCCATGAATTTTGCCGTAATTTTCCCTTCTGTCAAAGTATCCGCCTCTTGCACCGTCCATAATGATCGGAAGTCCGGTATCATTCCGATAAAGACTGACGTAGGAAACTTCCGTGATCGAATCATCGAGCAGATTGACCGGGTCATCCGGACGGTCCACCGTTCGGTCCCCGTAAGGAATCGGCATTGTGCTGCTCTCAAGAGGTGTCAGTGCCGTGCTCTCCGGCTGGCTGTCTTTGAGGTACTTCATTTCAAAAGCAGGCTCATCAAGCTGCCATATCGTAAAAGTGAAATAGGAGATACCGCCCTGGATCCCCGAATTATTCAGATTTACTTCCGGCAGAATGGCAATTGTTTCCCCCGGCAGGATGACAGTGTAATAGTGTACTTTGGAATATGTCAGTCCGTCATAGCCGAAGATATCTCCGATCTCAGAATCGGGACCGATAACATGGTCCGCTTCGGAAGCCTTTTCTTTCGCGGCGGCCCACCAGCTGTCTATGGAATAAGGTCCGGTGCCGTCGCTGCGGCCGACGGTATCCTCGGCATCTGTCCCGTTATCAAGATCGGAAAATGCCTCCTCTGCTGCTTCATCGTCAGCGCTTTCCTCCAAAACGACGACCTCCTCCGAAGCTGCTTCCTCTTCCGTGACTATAGCTTCTTCCGAAGCTGCATCTTCCTCCATGCCCATAACTTCTTCCGAAGCTGCATCTTCCTCCATGCCCATAACTTCTTCCGAAACTGCGTCTTCTTCCGGAACTGCATCCTGCCCCGGAGCCACCGCCTCCAGAGCTGTTCCCTCATCCAGAACTGTATCTTCTCCCACAGCTGCATCTGCAGCCAGGACGCATGATGCCGGCATGCTTCCCAGCGCTACGCCAAGCGCAAGGAGCATCGCAGCGATTCTTTTCCTTCTCACTTTCATGTTCATCACCTTTCCTTTCCGGAGCCGTATTGAGGTCGGTTCAAAAAACCTTCCACATGAGCAATATATAGATAATTGTATACGACTCTGTTGCGGCGGCTCAAGGCAATCGGGGGCCGGACAGGGATAGTTTTGGGATAGGTACGGCTGCCGGGACATGAAAAAAGGGCAGGTCCTGCTGCCAGGACATGAATAAGGACTGGTATAGCTGTCCGGACATGAAAAAGGGGCTGTCGCATTAAGCATTATATGCAAAAATATTCATTCAGGGACCGCTCGCGCTTAGTCCTCGCGCAGCGGTACTATTAAATTTTCTGCAC
>CAMNDN010000092.1:0-6543 GCA_946535445.1 uncultured Lachnospiraceae bacterium | reverse complement strand
CGAATTCAGGACAGGGAGTGTGCACCTGAAGATGTGACAGTTTTCCGTGCCAGAAGTCTTTCAGTTCCTGAAGCTCCCGGCTGCATCTGCCGGCCGGATCTTCACCGTATTCATCCATAAGAGCAGCACTCTCGTCCGGATCTTTTTCTCCGAGTATGAAGGCCACTGTCCGGGTCTCGCCGGGCTCAAGGGACACCACACAGGAAAGGGCGCCGCAGCAGTTTCCGTTATAACAGTCATAATTTCCAAGGTCGCCCCTTTCCACGCCCACAGGATTCCGGTATCCCCGGTAGCTTCCGATGAATTGTGACAGTTCACCGCAGTAAGAAGAGACCGGAGCCCCGGAAAGGCCGAGGAAACGTTCTCTCACATTCTTGTTGTCCACTTCGTCATCACCGATCGCGTTCAGATTTCCGTTGAGCTGCTGACGCAGGCGGTCCTGATCGAAAATAGTTCTTGTTATGAAGAGGGAGTACTGCAGATTGACCTGATCCTGCTCGTAATTGCCTTCATTGGTGAACTCACAGCATCCGGTCAGTGTGAGATTTCTGCGTCGATTTGATACATTTGTCACGTTCAGTCTCCAGACCTCATGAGTCCTTCCGTAAGGCACATAATAAGCCGCTTCGCTGTGGATCTCATGATAATCGGCACTGATCACCGTGTATCCCGTGCCGTGCCTGCACTCACTTCCGTAATTTTCCAGATCCTTTCCCACAGGCTGCCAGGATGCAGACCAGTAATCCCCATCCTCGTTGTCCCGCAGATAAATGTAGCGTCCCGGCATATCATTCCGGTTGAATATATATCGAAGGATCCGCCCGTTCGCTCCGGATTTTACGAAACTATAGCCCCCTGCGTTATTTGAGATCAGGGCGCCGTACTCCGTCGATCCCAGATAATTCGCCCACGGTCCGGGTGTGTCGGGACGGGTGATTACATATTCTCTGTTGTTATCATCAAAATATCCGTATTTCATGTCGATTTCCTCACTGCCAGTATTCTATCGGTCGTATTCAATATTTCCTTTCCCTGTATCGCAGACGTGCGCAGTGGAAGGCGCCTTGGCGCCGTGCACGTCGCAGCAAGAACGCCGAGGCGTTCTTGAACTCCTCAATCACAATTCCGCGCTCCTGCGGCAGTTGATGCTTCCCGGTGTTCATCGTCAGACTTCCCGATGATCCGGCAGATACTCCAGACAGAGCATGGTCATATCATCGAACTGCGGAGCCTCTCCTACAAATTCAATGACAGCATCATGTACACCTTCCAAAACCTGTCGTGGAGATCCCTCCTTATTCGTATTCAAAGCATCCTTCATCCTGTCCAAGCCGAACATACTGTTGTCCCTGGCCGTCGCTTCGGGAATCCCGTCCGTATAGATGAACAGTTTGTCTCCTTTTGCAAGCTGCAGCTCAAAATCCTTATAGGTAGTCTTCGGCATTCCGCCGACAACGAAGTCGTGTTTTGTCCTGAACAGTTCAAAATCACCATGTCTGCGGCAGATGACCGCGTCTTCATGCCCGGCGTTCGCCGCTGTGATCTTTCCGGTAGACAATTCCAGTATGCCCAACCAGATCGTCACGAACATATCCATATCATTATGCTCGCAGATATGCGTGTTCACAAAGCTCATGATTTCTGCCGGTGTTCCGGGCATATGAGAACGATCGGTAAGCACGATGTTGGTGACCATCATGAACAGGGCGCCGGGTATTCCCTTACCGGAAACATCACCGATTGCCAGAAGCAGATGATCCTCGTCTATGAAGAAGAAATTGTAAAAATCTCCTCCGACTTCCTTGGCCGGCTTCATCATGGCATAAATATCAAACTCCTTCCTTTCCGGATAAGCAGGAAAAATATTCGGAATGGCGCTTTTCTGGATTTCTCTTGCGAGTGACAGCTCCGCACCGATTCTTTCCTTTTCCGCCGTAGCCGCAGTCAGGTTCTCAATATAATTCACCATATCCGTCTCCATCTTGTCGATGGAATCAGACAGCCTGTATAGTTCCTCGTACTGACTGATCGCGCCGAGAGGTTCTCCCTTGGTATTCTCTCTCGCAAAACGAGTGGCTTCATCCGATACTTTTCTGATCGGCACGACCAGCTGGCTTGTCATAAAGGATGAGATGGTACGGCTTGCCAAAAGAGATATGATCAGTGTCGTAATAAGGACCGTTATCATGTAGGGCAGTATCGCTATCATCACTTCATGAATAGGTCTCTGTACGCAGAGAAGCGCGACCACTGTCCCGGATTCATTTCGAATCGGCACCATCGTCGTTATATGTGGTTTATAATTTATCCCCGCACGTAATCGATACACCGTTTCATACGCAGACCCCTCTTCATAAATTGCCTGATATTTACGGGCATATTCACTGTTGGTCGTATTGCGCATGTAACCGATCGTCCACTCTTTATAGCTGCTGTTATCCACCTTGTTATTCACGGAGTTAAAAACGGATACAAATCTCCCGTAATAACTTGTATCTACTTCTATAACATAGATAAGCGAAACAGCCATTCTTCTGCAATAGGCATCTATGATACGCTTCGTGCGCTGATATTCTTCCATTTCCTTTCCCGCAAGGTAATCATCGATGTGATCTCCGTTGACCAGAGACGCAGCCGTGTCCGCTATATGATAAGTAGATTCTGAATATTCCCTGGTAAAAGTATTGGTAAAGCTCACAAGACCTACCAGAAAGACGATCATCCCGAACAGGACCAGTCCCAATACAATAGGACCGATAATGCCTGCCGCCAAATTCGATTTTGCTTTCACTTTTTTCTGATTCATACTATTTCACAATTGACAGTTTCAACAGGATCTATTTTATCTTACCATGTAGAAAAACGGGAAACAATCATAATAAAAAGCATTCAGGAACGCCGCGACGTGCGCAGTTCCAAGGCGTCTCCCACTGCACACGTCTGTGATCCGCCGGAGGCTTTTATTCTTCGTTATATACACTGCATATAGTTGCCATGGACCCTGAAAACGGATAAAATTGTAACAGATGATAAAAAACAGGGACCGGCTGTTCGGTTTAAACGCAGAAAGGTCAGACTATGAACATAAAAAACGCGATCGGATCCCTTCAGCTCGGGAAGAAAAAGGCTGAGCCGATACGATTATATACGAAATGGGGAGAATCGTTCGATGAGAACAGCGTTCTTCCGGAATACCCTCGTCCCCAGCTGGTGCGCAGCTCTTTCATAAACCTTAACGGATGCTGGGAATATGCGATCCGCTCGCGGAAATCCGTGGAATCCCGCTGCCCGGGTCCGTTCAATTATGACGGTTTCATCATTGTTCCCTTCTCACCGGAGTCTCTGCTCTCCTGCGTAGATCGTCGGGTGATGCCTGACGAAGTTCTCTGGTATCACCGGGTATTCGAGGTAAAGAAAAAAAGCGGCATGCGTCTGATCCTGCACTTCGGCGCAGTAGATGAATCCTGCCATGTTTACCTGAACGGCACCTGCGCGGCAAGACATCATGGGGGATATCTCCCCTTCGAGATCGATATTACAGACCATATTTTCTCAGGTGTCAACGATCTGCATGTAAGGGTGACAGATCTCTCCGATTCGTCCTGGAGAAGCTGCGGCAAGCAGTCACTTGAACCCGGCGGCATGTACTATACAGCCCAGAGCGGCATCTGGCAGACGGTCTGGATGGAGTGGGTACCGGAAACATATATCACCGAAGCATCATGGATGCCATGTTTTGACAGCAGCTGCATATCCGCGCGAATCAGAACATCCCATGAAGTTCCGATCAATATTCTCATTGCGCAGCCTACGAAGACCTACGATGCAGATACTGTTTCTGCCTCCTCACTTTTGTTCGAAAGTCCGATTGCAGCAGACACCGTTGCTTCAGGCAAAACATGTCGGATAAAAATCCCGGATATGAGACCCTGGAGTCCCGAAGAACCCTGGCTTTATCCGGTCCTGATCACAGCGGGATCCGACACTGTCGTCTCGTATTTTGGGATGCGAAAAGTTTCGTGTGAGAAAGGTTCAGATGGAATCAACAGAATCTACCTGAATAACAGACCTTACTTTATGAACGGAGTACTGGATCAGGGTTACTGGCCGGACGGACTTTACACACCGGCTGCCGATGAGGCATTTATCTACGATATCAGGCAGATGAAAGATGCCGGCATGAATATGCTGCGAAAACATATAAAAATCGAACCCCTGCGCTGGTACTATCATTGTGACCGGATCGGCATGCTGGTATGGCAGGATATGGTAAACGGAGGGACCAGGCCGAAAACACCGCTGACACTGTATCTGCCGACGATTTTCCCGGCTATTACAAAACACGTCTCCGACCGGCACTATTTTCTTTTCTCTCGGTTATCAAAGCTGAGCCGCAAAGTATGGCTCCGGGAGATGAGGGATACAGTAAGGCATCTGTATAATGTCCCCTCACTGGTCCTCTGGACACCTTTTAATGAGGGCTGGGGGCAGTTCAATGCCGTTTCCGTCGCAGACCGCCTCAGGAAACTTGACAGGACACGTCTCATAGACCATGCATCGGGCTGGTACGATCAGGGCGGAGGCGATATCCGTTCCGTCCACAACTATTTCAGAAAACTGGTCGTCGAAAAGGATGAACGGGCTTTCTGCATTACAGAATACGGCGGTCTCACTCTCCTCGTGAAGGATCACTGTTACTCGCCGGAAATCTATGGTTACGGGCAATGTAAGAATGCAGGGGAATTTCAGAATAAGTTCAGAGAACTGCAGACAGCCGTGAAGGACCTTTCCGAAGAAGGACTCAGCGGAGCGGTCTACACGCAGGTCTCGGATGTGGAGGAGGAGGTCAACGGGCTCCTCACATTTGACAGAAAATTGAATAAGCTTAAAATGTAAAAAAGCGGGGGCTGTCGCATCGGGCATTGTCGCTACTGTATATAGCAGGCATTTGCAAATAACGGCTGCTATATACAGCGGCGTCACGCCTTGGTGCAGCAGCCCCCGCGTGTCAATCTTTATTTCTCATCTGCAGATCCGTCTGAACGGTCTGCAGCACATCACAATATTTTCTCCGCCCATTCAGCTTCTTTAAAGCCGGTGAGCACATAGTCATCATTGACAATGATCGGACGTTTGACCAGCATACCGTCCGTCGCAAGCAGGGCATAGACCTCCTCATCCGTCATTTCCGGAAGCCTGTTCTTCAGACCCAGTTCACGGTACAGCGTACCGCTTGTATTCACGAACTTCCTGACCGGCAAGCCGCTCATTTTGTGCCATGCGGCCAGCTCCTCAGCCGTAGGATTCTCCTCTTTAATGTGGCGGTCTGTATAACTGATTCCATGGGCATCCAGCCACTTTTTGGCTTTCCTGCAGGTGCTGCACTTCGGGTATTCGACAAATAACATAATTATTCCTCCTTGTTCCCATTGCTTTTATTTATCTGTATATTACATCGAAACTATACCGTTGTGAAGTTCACATAAAAGCACGAGAATTCGCCGGTTACTTTTCAATCCGCGTCATGGTATGCTATCTTATAACATAAGAACAATTCTTATCAATAAAGCTCGTTTGAAGGATCAGGTACAGTTGACCTTCTTCGAAGAATCTGAACAAATGCTATAGAAAGACAGGGAGATGCGGCTTATGGAAAGGCTTGGCTATTACAACGGAAAATATGGACCTCTTGAACAGATGACGATACCGATGAACGACCGTGTTTCATGGTTCGGTGACGGTGTGTATGATGCAGGACCGTCCAGAAACTACAAAATTTTCGCTCTGGACGAACACGTGGACCGTTTTTTTCGAAGTGCCGCTGCGCTCCGGATCGTCATGCCCGTGACAAAACAGGAGCTGAAAGATCTGCTGAATCGTCTTGTCAAAGAAATGGATACCGGAAATCTCTTCGTATATTATCAGGTCACGCGGGGTACGGGAGTCCGAAAGCATGCCTTTACAGAAGGTCCCGGAAATCTCTGGATCACCCTCAATCCTGCAGAAATTCTGGACGGCCGTACACCCGTACAGCTGGTGACCACCGAGGATACGCGTTTCTTCCACTGCGATCTCAAGACGCTCAATCTCATCCCATCTGTGATGGCATCTCAGAAGGCGAAAGAGGCCGGCTGCGCCGAAGCAGTCTTCTATCGTCCCGGCGGTCGTGTGACCGAATGTGCTCACAGCAACGTTCACATTCTGAAAGGGGGCATATTGTACACGGCACCGACAGATCATCTGATCCTGCCGGGCATCGCCCGGGCCCATCTTCTCAGGGCATGCGCTGCGCTGGGTATCGAGTACAGGGAAGAAGCCTTCCATCTGGATGATCTGTTCCATGCAGACGAGATCATTGTCACAAGTTCGAGCCACCTCTGCCTGCATGCGGATCAGATTGACGGAATCGACGTCGGAGGCAAAGATGCGGCAAGATACGAAAAGCTTCGTTCTTATCTTCTGAACGAATTCTACCAGGCAACTTCGATCGTCGATCAGACTCAAAAAAGCTGAAGCATTAAGAGGTCTTTGCGTTAAAGTTCA
>CAMNDN010000091.1:0-6886 GCA_946535445.1 uncultured Lachnospiraceae bacterium | reverse complement strand
CTGCTCCGCTAAGTACGCAGTAGCCGGTCTCTCCCACTCCCTCAGATCTGAGCTCTCTGAATTCGGGATCCAGGTCTCCGTCGTCTGCCCGGGCTCTTTCCGCACGGACTTCCGCGATGCGAGCTCCATGAAAGAAGCCGCCTCCATAATGACGGAGTATGCCGATTCCGCTGCCGGTAAAAACAGAGAAAACCAGAAACTGGGCAATCACAAGCAGCCCGGGGATCCCAAGAAGGCGGCCATATTCTTATGTGATGTCGTAGATTCCGGCAAACTCCCCTCAGAGATCCTGATTGGAAAAGCCTGCTGCGCACAAGTCCGCGAAGACCTCCTGCGCCGGATAGCGGAGATCGATTCCTACATCGACGCCTCTTCAAACACAGATTTCCCCGCAGGACAATAATGGGACAGGGGGACGTGTACTCTGTCCCAGTAAAGCAAACATCCTCTGTCCGCTCCGCAGAATCGGAACACGGGCAAAGTTAGGGGACGGTTCTCAGTCACGGTTTACAGGATATACCGAATACCATGACAGAGAACCGTCCCCTTGGTTTTCCCTTGGTTTTGCCCATAACTTGCAAAATATTCTGAAAACTGGGACAGAGGTACACGTCCCCCTGTCCCAAAAGTTACAGTATTACTTTTTATTCTTCAGCTGGCCATACTTATAAAGCGCGTGCATCGCGTTGACGGCCTGCTCCGCTGTCGGATACGCGGGGATTCCATGGTCACGAAGCTTCATGATCGCTTCCTGGCATTCCTCGCCGCCCTGGCATTCCATAATGAACGGTTTCCCCAGATGCTTATATGTGTCATAGATATCGATAACAATATCTGTAACTGCCGGGACATCCGTAACAGCCGTCGGGCAGATCGAGCCGAGAATTCCATGCACGTTCGGATCTCTCATCACCTGTGTGAAAGCGCCCTTATACTGCACAGGTGACGCGGTGCCGGAGATATCGACCGGGTTCAGCGGGGAGCCGAACATCGGCATGTATGCGCGGATACGGCCGGGCAGGCTTGGAGAGATCTCCGCGAGCTCATGCATCGGCATACCGATTCTCTCGAAATGATCGCAGCTTAACAGACCGGAACCACCGCCATTGGTGATCATGACGATATTGTCGCCCTTCGGTGCCGGCTGCATACCAAGCGCCATGGACACATCCAGGAACTCCTGCCATGTTGTCGCGCGGATCGCGCCTGCTTTTTCAAAGATCTCATCGTACATGGCGTCATTTGTTCCGGCATTTTCAGATGCCGTATGGGCAAATGCAGCCTTTTCTCCGATTTTTGAGCCGCCGACCTTGATGGTCACAATAGGTTTGTCGACGCTCTGGCAGGCTTCGATGAAAGCCTCCGGGCAGTCAAGGCCTTCGATATAAATGGCCAGGCACTTGCTGTTCTCATCTCTTCCGGCATAAGCTACGAATTCACAGAAGTCTACGTCTGCCTTGTTACCCAGGCCAACGAAGAAGCTCATGCCGAAATGATCCTTCTGAGATGTTCCGAGTGCGGCAAGCAGGTTCGCGCCGGACTGAGAGATCATCGCGACCGGTCCCTTGATCGGGAGATACGGAATAAAGCCGCAGTTGAAATTCAGATACGGGCTGCCCATGCCGACCAGGTTCGGCCCGATCAGAGGAAGCTTATTATCACGGCAGTATTGCGTCAATTCATCCTGAAGCTTGCCGCGGCCGATCTCTTTGAAGGCAGAAGTTGCGATAACGACAATCTTTACCTTTTTTGCAACACAGTCTTCCAAAACCGATTTGACGATATGCGCCGGAACCGCGAGAAATGCAAGGTCAACTTCGTCCGGTATGTCTTTTACCGTCTTATAAGCCTTGCGGCCGGCAACCAGATCAGCTCTCGGATTCACCGGGTAAATCTTGCCCTGGTATCCCCATGTCTGAAGACCGTCGATAACTTTATAACCGACTTTTGTAGAATAACGGCTTCCGCCTACAACAGCGATCGATTTCGGATTGAGTGCGTACTGAAGATTATTGATAACATACTCCCGCGGATGTTCTACTTTCATTTATTTCCCCTCCTCAGCTTCTTTACAGAACGGGCACCTTACAGAATTCGGGTCTGTCCAATCCTGAAGGAAATCATCCGTCATCACACACTCTTCCCAATATCCGTTTTCGTCATCCAGCCTCGCTGTCCAACGTCTGAACTGTCTCTTGGAATTAGCGACCCAGACTTCCTCAATTTCCGCATAGTTTTCCAGCTTTGTGCGGATGGCATCTATGTCGTTGATCTCTGCATAGCAGCTCAGCAGGCAGTCGTAGAAAGAATCACCGAACTGGAAAATGTCAACAAATTCCGGCATATCCATGAATTCGCTTACAATTTCCTGTTTTCTGTAACTCGGTACATTCTGGAACATACGAACGAGATACATCTGCAAAGACAGTCCAAGAGCCCTGTAGTTAATATAGATCTGCAGGATCATGAGCTTTCTCTTGTCAACGACTTCAATGATGTCCTTCTTCATCTGCTCCCCATCGAGACCGGAGAGTTCTTCAAGCTTTTTAAAATTGAACATGTCAGCGATCGACTTCGTGTTGTTAAGCGCTTCAATGATCGCGAAATCGTCCTTATCGATCTTCTTCTGCGCTTTCAGGAATTTCTTAAGAAGTTCATCGCTGAAGACAAAGTTCCTGTATTTATCTTCCGGAACGTGCCACTGGTTTACCATGGACTCTCTCACATCGCCCCTGATTGGGCACAGATGCACATGATCAACCGCAGGATGATTCCTCCACGGTCCAATAACATCCGAAAGAAGATTGTCGAGAACACGCATATGGTCGCCGTTGAAGAAGTCGAAATCGCCTTCCGTCAGGTAACCGGTGCAGATATCATCTTTATTCTGATACCATTTGATAAATTCTTCTTTAACTTTTGGATCTGTTCCTTCTTTAAGCTTGACGATCCAGTAATAAAGCCCCCAGCCGTAAACGCCGACATTGGGATTCATGACAAACATAATAAGATGCTCGTCATACATTCTCTTCAGGCGTTTCGCTATATCCGGCTTTTTCAATCCGGTTTTCTTTGCAACATAGTCAATATTCCATACTTCCGGATATATCTGATAAAAAGATTTAACTACATTATATGCAGCGCATTCCGCTGAATCCGTCGCATAGATACCCGGCTCAAAATAGCCATATCCTCCGGGCGGGAAACAGTTGGTCTGTTTCCAGGCCAGACCCTGATCCGATCCAAGGGTGTAATGCATCTCACTCATAGAAATCAACCTCCAATCATAAGCGCTTTTCTGTATGCTTCAAATTGAAGATACCATCGATCCTTCAGACAATACAAGTTGTCTAACTATCAACTATACATCTTTTGATTTTTTGTTGATTTTCACATAATCCCCTGTTGTTTTCTCTGCGACTTATGTATAATAATGACGGGAATTTTGCTTTATTCCCTTTGCATATTATTATGAACTTCTGCAAGAGGTTACAGAATGGCAGACTCATCAAAACAAGGATCCTCACGCGCAGCTTTTTCTCAGGAAATCATCAAAGATGCTCTCCTGGTCCTCCTGAAAAAGAAAAATTATATGGATATATCCATAACGGACATCTGCAGGCAGGCAGGGATCAGCCGCGGAACATTCTACGCTCATTTTAAGAATATCCGCGAAATCATTGATCTGCTTTTTGATGATGCACTTGAACAAATCGGAAATATCCCTCTGCAGACACTTTGCCATCCGGAGGATAACAGCAACGACGGCCTTCCTCTGTGCGGTTTTCTCAGAAAATACAAAAAATATCAGCCGCTCTTCTTTTCAGATCAGCTGTATACCTATGCTGTTTCGCGCATAGTATCTTCCCTTAAATATGGCTTTATATCCGTCATGAAAGAAAAGACCAACCTGGAAGAGGATTTGCTGGAAGACCTGCTGTATTATCAGATCATGGGCTGTATGTCGATCTGTAAGCGGCATATAGACTTATCTGACAGTGAATGGGATCGTCGGAAATGTAATGTAGATCTCTTTTTAAAAAAAGGTTTTGGCAATATGAATATGCCGGAATCGTGACATACTCCCGGTTTATTGTTAAAATTTGCAGACGAACGCCTGTCCCCGAACCACTTAACAGCAGCGTTTACAGCTACTCAATGGGCTCCATCCTGTACAGCTTCCTGCGGCTGAAGAAATAGATCATCCACAGGACCGAGGCCGTCACAAGCATACTGATCGGATAGATCACCATCAGGCCGGCAAGCATGCTGTTCGTTAATCGGTATCTTTTTGATGACGCAGGCATTCTTCAGCCACATCCGCAAACCTTCCCTTTTTCTCAATCATCATCTGGAAAAACTTCCGGATATCCTCTGTTGTCATTCCAAACATAATGCCGCAATCAAACGTGCGGTAACTGTATAATTCCTCCGATGAATGCGACGTCTTTCCGATAATCAGATGAACTTTCTTTTCACCGATCCGCGATCCGCAGACGGAGATATTGTTCCTCGCAGGCGCAGCCATCGAACGCGTCCGCCGCCCAATTCACCACACGGGACCGATCGCCCTCGATTACAAGGTTTTTCAGATTCGTGCAGCAGCCGAATGCCCACGTCCGGACCTCTTTTACCGACGCCGGAATCGTCACCGACTCGAGCTCCGGATTGTCCGCAAGTATACCGGGCTTTATGACCTCCAGCCCCGGTTCAAAGCAGACGCGGCGGATGCCGCAGCTGTAATAATCATATTCGTCGTCCTCGCTTCGGATCATGACGGCAAACGAATCGGGCCAATATTCGACACGGTTTATGTCAGGAAATCCCGCGTTCCGGCAGGGTGCTTCCGCCTTATTGGCAGGTACCCAGTAATCCTCATACTGGTCATTCCGGCAGAACCAAATATGTTCGAGTACGATATCCTCATCACAGAGATACGCATGTACTTTTCCATTCTGAAACAGTACCAGAATTCCGTCGTCACGCATAATGGCGTCATAAACGGGAAGCCCTTCGATCCGCTCCGTCAGGTCGTCTCCGTCGTCCGGCAGAAAGCGTTTCTCCCGCTTGTCTTCACGCCAGATCCATATCCTGCCGTCCTTGAGCCAGACAATGCTTTTGCCGCTTGGAGACGCCGCTGCCGCCAGAGGCCAAAATACTGATTCCTGTGTACTCCAGCTTTCTTTGATCATCGTGTTTGTCCGCATCTCTCCGGACTTGTCAACGATCATCATTATCGAAGCAGGTGCAAAGGCTTCGGACTTCGGCCAAATATAAACGCCAAAATGCCTACCGTCCGGCAGATCGCCGTAACGGCGGTACACCGCATTGTGCCAGTCGTCCGGTTTCATTGAGACATTATAACGAAAGTCGCATTCTTCCCAGTTGTCCTTCATCCGGGAAAAGCTTTTGCCGATAATAGGGTAAACCTTTCTTTTTCTTCTCATCGGCTTCTGCTCTGTAATATAGTACTTTATCGCTTGATACAGGTCGTAAAAACGTTGAACGCGGTCCGGATCGGGATCTTCCAAAGCCTCTTCCTGTGCCCTGCGTTCATTAACAAACCTCAGCAGCCGATCAGTATCCGTGGTTTCAAAGGATCTGCCGTCGTCCAGGTACCGAACCAGCTCAAATTCCTCTTCAGGCTCCAACCACGTCAGGGATTCGATATCTCTTTCAGGCACTTCTATCCTTTGGATATCTGACTTATAACCCCAGCTGCTGGCCTTCTCATATGCGGCAAAGCATTCGTCCCTGAATACTCCGTAGCGGATGAAAAAGCCTTCTTTGAACTCAGGAATATCCACATAAAGTACAGCCGAATCCCGGGATAGGATCCATTCCTTGTCCCCTTGCGCGGTGGCCCATGTGAACGTTTTCGTTTCGCCTTCTCTCAGGTCAAACAGAAAGCGGGCAAACCTCTTTAGACTGGGATCGTCGCCGATCACTGCCGCCGTATTGACCGCGTATTTCAGTTCCGCGTGATCATCCAGAACGATGTGCAGGAACACATATTCGTCGTCAGTATGAACAATATTCATCGAAAACCTGTGACGGAGAAGGTCAAGCCTTCCCTTCCATCCGGAGCGATGATATGCATCCCACGATTCAGCAACCATCATCTGCAGCAATTCCTGATCATCCATATAAAAGGCCTCCCCTCTCTGGACGAGTCAAAAGCTCCTTCATAGTCTCCCCCCGTCTGCTACTCCTTTTCCCGGAAGGTCAGTGTTTCTTCCTCGTATCTTACAGAAATGGAGACTGACTTCCCTGTTTCACGATCCTCAAATTCGCAGGACCCGGTAAAGGAGATGTCGGGACTAGCCGCCGCACAGGCGCGGCAGATCCGGTGGAACAGTGTATCCTCTTCTTTTACTCTTTCCGGACAAAAATCTTCTACGGAAATCAGAGTCCTGCTTTTGACAAATGTATTTGTGGTATAACGGATGACTTTCCCTTCCCAGCCTGTCCCCGCAATTGCCTTTTCACATACAGGAATCATCTGATCTGCGATCACTCTCGTTGAAAACTCCAGTTTGAAGCTTCCCTGACTCTGCTGCTCCCTTCTTCTGCAATCAAGGATCAGGTCCTGGAAAAACGGCGCATAATTCGGCATCTGTTCCGCGAAAAGCACGTATGCGTACAGGCAGGCTTTTTCCCCAAACGATTCCTGCAGACGCCATACAATTTCGTCGATCTCCCTGTCCAGTGAATGCGGCCTTCCCGCCTTATTTTCGTAAGGTCTGCATTTTTCCAGGATCTCATTCACCGCTCTCCTGAGATGCTCTCCGTTGACACCACTGTTTTCGTTTTCGAAAGCAGTGATCTCCTTCGCATATTTCTTTTTCAACTGTTTTGCTTCTTTTTCATTGTATTTTTCCTGTGC
>CAMNDN010000090.1:0-6927 GCA_946535445.1 uncultured Lachnospiraceae bacterium | reverse complement strand
TCTGTCATTCCAGCTCGATCGTCCCCGGAGGTTTACTCGTCAGATCATAGAGCACTCTGTTAACTCCCCTGACCTCATTTATGATCCTGCTCATCACCTTCTGCAGCACTTCCCAGGGTATATTGGTCGCCTCCGCAGTCATAAAATCTATTGTGCTGACCGCCCGAAGGGCGACCGCATAATCATAAGTACGCTCGTCCCCCATAACGCCGACAGAACGCATATTGGTCAGTGCAGCAAAATACTGGTCGCTGGCACCTGCCAGCCCTGCCTTCGCCATCTCGTCACGGAAGATAAAATCCGCGTCCTGAACGATCCGGACTTTCTCAGCGGTAACTTCACCGACAATGCGCACACCAAGACCGGGACCCGGGAACGGCTGCCGATAGACAAGATATTCCGGGATTCCAAGCTCCAGGCCGGCCTTTCTGACCTCGTCCTTGAACAGGAGCCGAAGCGGCTCGATAATCTCCCTGAAATCTACATGATCAGGCAGCCCGCCGACATTGTGGTGCGATTTTATTACAGCCGATTCGCCGCCGAGACCGCTCTCGACGACATCGGGATAAATCGTCCCCTGCACAAGGTAATCAACTTTACCGATCTTCTTCGCCTCCTCCTCGAAGACACGAATGAATTCCTCTCCGATGATCTTCCTCTTCTGCTCGGGTTCTTCCACGCCTTTTAATTTTGCGTAATACCGATCCTGTGCGTTCACACGTACAAAATTAAGCTCGTAGGGTCCGTTCGGTCCGAATACCGCCTCGACCTCATCGCCCTCATTCTTCCGGAGCAGACCGTGATCGACGAACACACATGTAAGCTGTCTGCCGATCGCTCTCGACATAAGTACAGCCGCAACGGATGAGTCCACGCCTCCGGACAGAGCGCACAGAACGCGGCCGTTCCCGACCTTATCACGGATCTGTCTGATCTGGCTCTCCACAAAAGAGTCCATCTTCCAGTCACCGCGGCACCCGCATATATTTCGCACAAAATTGAAGAGAATCTCCTTCCCGTACTCCGTATGGAGTACCTCCGGATGGAACTGGATCGCATACAGCTTTCTTTCCCTGTTCTGTGCTGCCGCCACAGGCGTAGATGCCGTGTGAGCGATGCTCTCAAAGCCCGGCGCGAGTTTTGAGATGTAATCAAAATGACTCATCCATACAATACTCTTGTCCGGAATACCCTCAAAGAGTGGGGAAGTCGTGTCAAATATCGTCTCGGTCTTGCCATATTCGCGGTCCGCAGCACGCCTGACCTCTCCCCCGAGCACATAGCTCATCAGCTGCGCCCCATAACATAATCCAAGCACGGGGATCCCGGCCTCAAAAAGTTCAGCTGTGCAGGTAGCCGCATTCTCCTCATAAACACTGCTCGGACCTCCCGTCAGGATAATTCCCATTGGATGTCTGGCCAGAATTTCATGAAGCGGTGTTCTGTAGGAATAGATTTCACAGTACACATTATTCTCTCTCACACGCCGGGCAACAAGCTGATTATACTGTCCGCCGAAATCAATAACTACTACCAGTTCGTTCATGAATTCTCCTTTCTGTTTTTAATTGTCCAGCATATGATCCTTATCTCCGAAATAGCATATTGAAATCATACCGGGACCTGTATGAGCACCTATGATCGGGCTCATCATGACAGGAACGATATCTACATCCGGATCGACCTCATGGATCATCCGGGAAAGATTTTTAACGCGATCCTCACAGTCTCCGTGGGAAATATAAATACGATTGCTTATGTCCTTCTTTCTGGTTGCAAAATACAGCCGCAGCATTTCCTTCAGAGCAATCTTTTCTCCCCTCTTTTTCGTTATGGGAAGCAATTTGCCCTGCGGTTCCAGGAACATGATCGGTTTTACCCCGAGGACCGTTCCGAGTACAGCCGAAGATGCCGGAAGACGTCCTCCTCTTTTCAGGTACATGAGATCATCGACCATTAAGAGAATAATGCTCTCATGAGACCGCGCTTCAAGATCAGCGACATTTGCTTCGATATCCATCCCGGCCTCACGGTTATCGGCTGCCCGCTCGACCATAATTCCCATACTTCCTGCGGCACCGAGTGTATCGACAGGATAAATATGCGCATCCGGATATTTTTCTTCCATCGCTGCTCTCGCGATCTGCACACTGTCAAAAGTCTTGGTTATTCCGCTGGAAAGGGAAAGATAGATGATATCCCGTCCTTCCTTCAGTTCCGGCTCAAAATGGTCGATATAGACCTGCGGCGCGATCTGACTCGTCTGTGTGAGGTCACCGCCGCGCTGGCCGTTGTAAAAGGCTGAAAGAAGATCTTCCTTCTCCGGTCCCATCGTCGTACGGTCCTCTGCTCCAAGTGTATAATGCATAGGCACGAAACGTATATCGTGAGCAGCCACGTATTTTCTGTCAACGTCAGCTGACGCATCTGTAAAAATCACATAATTATTCATGAAATACCTCCCTGTAAGTAACATCTGTTGCTTTTCAGAAACAGACTCATTATAATTATGAGAGGTAGCACTTACAATGGGCAGAAAATGAATGGATGTCTCTTAAGAAACACATTTTTACTCTGTGTTTCCGATCATTTACTGACCAGAGATCATTTTTCTTCTCCCCACGCATAGAAAAGCCGGGTGTAATTTCATGAACAGAACGTATTCAGACAGCTCAAACTATCAGGACAAACGTGTCATCCGATCCAAAAAAGCAATCCGTGAAGCTTTCTTCGCGGAACTTCAGAAAAAAGACTACGGGAAAATCACCATCACGGATATTGCAAATGAAGCCGGAATCAATCGTAAGACCTTCTACACTTACTATGACGGAGTAGAAGACCTTCTGGAAGAAATTGAAACGGAACTCATTGACAAATTCAGACCGCTCTTTTCAACATTGAATTTAAAGTCAACAACATTTTCCGCCCGGGATTTCTTTGACAAGTTCAATCAGCTGGTAAGGGATGACTTTGAAGTTTATCACCTGCTGAATCAGTGCGGGCAGCTGGCCCACCTTCTCGGAAAAGTCCAGGCGCTTGTCGTGGACATCATTATGTCCCAGGTAGAAGTAGAAATAAACGATCACCATGAACTTGCAAGACTCACGCTCATGTCCCAATACGTCGCGGCCGGAATTCTTTCCATGGTATCCTGCTGGATTGCCGAACCGGGTGACATTTCTCTGGATGAATTCACAGATCTTGCCGGCAGCCTGACCCTCTACGGACTTAACAGAACGGTCATAATACCATCAAAAAAATAATGTTCAGCTCAGTTTTCTGCCAAGCTGTCTGCACTCTTCCATGACCTCGCTGTTCGGGGTCTCGCAGCAGATCACACTCTCGGCAGCGAGCTGAATGCCCTCTTTCTGAATCTCGTCTTCCCAGGTACGCATCCACTCTCCGCCGCCCCATCCGTAAGATCCGAACAGCGCTATTTTTTTGCCGGGGAATTCCGGTTTGATCGCTTCGTAGGCAGGCTCGAAAATATCATCATCCAGCTGTTCAAATCGCATCGCCGGACATCCGAGAGCAATTGCGCTGCAGTCCCGGACCATGTACGGTTTTACTTCCTGAGGAATATAAAGAGTGGCTTCGCCGCCATTTGCGCGGACACCTTCCGCGATTCCTTCCGCCATTGCTTTCGTGTTGCCGGTCTGACTGTAGTAAATAATCGCTACTTTACTCATACTATCCCACCTTCCTTTTATTCTTTTATCTCCGGGCTCCAGACAGTACACGGACTTTTTCATAAGCAAAGTTTAACATATAAAATCACTGAATGCACGTAATGTGTAAAGCATTTTCGTTATACACCGCAGAACAGATCAAAGCTTCCCTGTAATTCCAAGAACGCCTCAGCGTTCCTGCCGCAACGTGCGCCGCCGGGCGAACCCATAAAAAAACGGCGCGACCGCGCCGTTTCTGTCAGATCAAATCTTTGGCAAGAAGCTCCGTGAACCGGTCCGCAGCCTCCTCATACATATGTCCGTCCCAGTCCGCATACTGCTCCTCTCCCGTCAAACTCTTATCCTGCAGGGCATCACCGTTGTAACAAAGATACTCAAAGCCGTATTTTTCCGCCAGGTCCTTCATATGGGCGGCAGCCGCATCAAAGTTCTCCCTGCCCGCTTCATAAGTCCCCGCGGGAACGGGCGTCGTCACGACGACCAGTTCAATTCCCTCCTGACGGCAGAACTTGGCGATTCGTTCAAAGAACCTCTCATCATCTTTCTGAATTGTCTCATCGCTCCATTCGCGAACGGTGATCTCGTCCTCCCATCTGCCCGGTTTGACAGCAATAAAACCATCCTCCCGAACAGTCTGGGTATCAGAATCAAATGTAGCCGTCCCGTAGTTCTTGTAGTTATCCGTCTTTTTCGTATAAAGATTTGCCGAAATATCCCCTATCTGTCTGCGGTAAAAATACCAGGGTGCTGTCCACGTACGGAAATCCGCCGACCACATTTTATCGAAGAAATACTGTAGTTTGACCGGCGACATGCGCATTTCATAGAACATTCCCGCATAGGCTGAGTCAATTTCCTGCGAAACGAGCCAGTAAGTCGGATCGAATTCGTATAGTACGCGTTTCGGTTTATGGTCGATGGCGGCATCTTTAAGAAGATAGAAACTGTCCACAGGATACTGTTCCCCCTGGGCCGCATTGAAAGTCTTTCGTCCTGTAACGCTTTCAAGAAGTGAGGCATCTATATTGGTTCCCGCATGTGAAGAACCGAGAATCAGGTCATCGCAGGTCTCCGTCTCCAGATAATGTACCTTCATCCGCGTGAAGGAATATGGAATCAGAAGATAATTCATGACCATATTGAAGGCTGTCAGCACTGCGAAAAATGCCGCAATTGTGCAAATTATGCGCCCCTTAGAAATTCGCATATATAAATCCTCCCACGGACAGCGGCTGGTTGCCGATCAGAACAAGGCTGATGAGCAGCAGAAAAAGAACCGCACATCGAACGTAGACCGGCTTTGCCAGGAGCTCAGCCCGTACATCCATACCCCTCTCTTTCATAATGCTGTGGGTGAACACTATGGCACATCCGAAAATAATGCACGCCAGCGTTACGCCCTGTGAGCCTGACCACGTATAAAATGTATCAATGACCTCACCGGAAATCCTGAATCGAAGTATACTGTCCCTGAACATCATAAAAGCCTGCCCTACACTGCCGGAGCAGTCCAGATACCAGCTGATATTGACCAGTATGAATGTGCGCACGATCTGGAACAGTTTGAAGCCTTTTCCTTTATCATTGATCTTCAGCTTCTTTTTCCAGCTCCTGTAATTCTTTGCCAGCAGACCGGAGATACCGATGATCAGACCGTTGTAGAGGCCGTATACGATATAATGCCAGGCCGGTCCGTGCCACACACCGACGACCAGAAAGACAATAATGTTGCCCACGCAGATCGGCATGGCGCGGCCGATGTCCTTCCCTAAATGCTTACGGCACCATTTTCCGAAATTTCCCATCCATTTTGACAGGGAAACAGGATAAAATACGTAATCTTTCATCCAGGTCCCCAGCGTGATATGCCATCTGTGCCAGAAATCACTGATGGAAACAGCAAAGAAAGGCTGCCGGAAATTCTCAGCGAGCGTAATCCCCAGACATTCCGCGATTCCTATTACAATATCGATACCGCCTGAGAAATCGGCATAGAGCTGAGCGCTGTACATAAGAACCCCCAGTACGCCGTACCCTCTCATGGTCATATAGTTGTCAAAGATGGAACTGACATAGAGCGCGGCATTATCCGCTATGACCATTTTTTTGAAAAATCCCCATGCGATACGATAGAGCCCGCTCTCTATGCGTTTCAAGTCGAGGGAATGTTCCTCAAAGAGCTGGCCTGCCAGCTGGCTGTATCTTGAAATCGGTCCCTGCATGATCTGGGGAAAGAAAGATACGAAAAGAGCAAAATGCAGAAAATTATGCTCTGCCTTACACCTTTTCCAGTGAACATCCAGAAGATAGCCGGCTGTCTGGAACGTATAAAAAGATATGCCCAGAGGCAGAAGGATATCCAGTTCATGGAATTCGAAACCGAGTATCCCCGCGAAGGTACCGGCAAAAAAATTGGTGTACTTGATTACCGCAAGCGCACCAAAATCAAGCAGCAGTACAATCGGTACCGCTGCCTTCGACCCCTGTTCCGCGCGAAGCCCCCCGATGAAGGTGATCACCGTCGAGAACAGAAGAAATATGATATATCCCGGTCCGGCTGCCAGATAATAGATATAGGAAAAAGCCAGAAGCCAACACCACTGATACTTTTTCGGAATCAGATAATACCCTGCTGTGCAGAGGATCACAAATGCAAGAAATGCTGTTGATACAAATGACATCCGGAAATTACCTTTCTAACTGGATTCAGCCCTGCAGCCTCTTTACCATTGCATAAATGGCCTTTGCAGAATTAAAGTTGGCCGGTACGATCTCGGCCGGTGTAATGCGGATATCATACTCATCCTGCAGCTCCGTAATAATGGAGAGGATTGCAAAAGAGTCCAGGATCCCATCGTCGATCAATGTCTCACATGTCTCATAGTCCGCATCCGGTTGAATATCTTCAAGGATCTCAATAAGTTCTTCCATAATTTACTTCCTCCGTTCTGATCTGTTCTCTTATTAATGTCAATTTCTCCCCGCTCTTAACATAGATCCGGGGAAGGTCACGGCTCAGGAAAAGGCTGATACCTTCCGTTACCGAATAGGCTCCCGTCCGCTCAAAGACAAGTATATCGCCTGTTTCCGGATTTTCAAGTGGAACCTGTCTTATTATCACATCACTGACCGTACAGAGAGACCCGCATATTTCATATTTTTCGACATTCTCCGCCGTCCCCGCACTGTCAGAGCTGCAAAGTTCCTCCGAGGTTCCGTTCTTCATCTGCATGAACGG
>CAMNDN010000089.1:0-7060 GCA_946535445.1 uncultured Lachnospiraceae bacterium | reverse complement strand
TCCTGATGCTGCAGCAGTTCCAGAATTCCTGCCTTCTCCCAGTAGCGCAGGGCTCTTATAATGTCTTTCTCGGTGCAGGAGAGCATATCTGCGGCGTCGGACATGGAGAAACTCTGCCTTTCGGCGGACAGACGCAGAAGAAGGAGATAGACTTTTACAAATTCCCCGTTCGCGTGCGGCATATACCGGTCAAGAAATTCATTGGGAACGATTGTTATATTATGCGGAAGATAGCCGTTCAGTGTCAGAAAACTCATGTATTACCTCGGACGATGGATTTTTGGTTTTGTCTTGGAGTATAACACATGGGAGAAAAACCGTGTCCACAAAATAATCCACATTGCCGGCTGTTTTATACACATTCGGGCAATGTGGATAATGTGTTTTATGTGGACAGATGATTATTTAAGGAGCGCAGGGCCGATATCTGTCACGTTTCCGGCTCCCATGGTTATGAGGATATCTCCCGGCTTGCAGTGTGTACGGAGATGATCTTCAATTTCTTCAAATGTTGTGAAATAGCGTGCATCCTTACCGTATTTAGCCAGCTCATCCGCAAGATCCTGAGAAGAGATGCCGTAAATATCCTTTTCTCTCGCCTCGTATATTTTCGCAAGGACGATATGGTCTGCTGTATGGAGCGCTTCGGCAAATTCCGGCAGCAGCGCTTTGGTGCGCGTATAGGTGTGCGGCTGAAAAACTACCCAGAGCTCATTGTGCGGATAATTGGCCGCAGCTGCCAGGGTCGCTTTGATTTCGGTCGGATGATGGGCATAATCATCAATGACAGTGACCTCACCCATTTTGCCTTTATACTCGAACCTTCTGTCGGCGCCGGTGAACTGCAGGAGACCTTCTGCGATCACATCTGCCGGAATGTTCAGGATCCTGGCTGCCGCGATCGTTGCGAGAGCGTTCGAGACATTGTGAATGCCCGGTACGCGGAGACTGAAGTGTCCCAGAAGAGTTCCGTTTTCGTAGCAATTGAAGTTTCCGCATCCGAATTCGTCATGTTCTATTTCGCCTGCCGTGTAGTCCGCATCACTTTCAAGACTGTAAGTTACGATCCTGCAGGCGAGATCTTTCGTCACTTCCTCGAATTTTCTGGTGTCCCGGTTGATGACCAGGAAACCGTCCTCGGGAATCTGGGAGGCGAAAATATGGAAGGAATTCGCGATGTCGTCGAGATCCTTGAAAAAATCCAGATGATCCGCATCCACATTCAAGATCATACCGATTTTCGGAATAAGGGAGAGAAAACTGTTCGTATATTCACATGCCTCAGTTATGAAAGTCTCAGAATTGCCGACACGGATGTTTCCTCCGATCGAGGGGAGAATACCGCCGACAGAAATCGTCGGATCATAATTGCCTGCGAGGAAGACGTGGGAGACCATGGAGGTCGTTGTCGTCTTTCCGTGCGTGCCGGCGACTGCGATGGAAACACTGTAATTCTGCATCATTTCACCGAGCAGTTCCGCGCGTGACAGCATGGGAAGTCCGGAAGCGACTGCCTGATCATATTCCGGATTGCCCGGACGGACCGCTGCCGTGTAGACAACGACATCAATGTCAGGGGTAATGTTCCCGGCTTTCTGACCGATCGTGATTGCTGCGCCGTGGGCGCGAAGATTAGAGATGAGATCGGAGTCATGCGAATCCGAACCCGAGATGGTGAACCCTCTGCCGAGCAGGACTTCAGCAAGACCGCTCATACTTATTCCGCCGATTCCTATAAAATGGATATGCTGAGGTTTGTTGAAATCTATCTGATACATAAAAACTCCTTGAAAGCTGAATGAATATCGGTTATAAATATTTAAAATGCATATTTGCCTGTCTGACGAATTGCAGACTACACCAATAGCATTATAGGTCGAACCGATTGAAAAAGCAAACGTGAAATGCATGTATTGGACAGTACATGTTGTAAGTGCTGATATATGCATCGAGGGTATGTGCTGCGTAAACTCAAAAACTGCAAATGTTGTTCACGAATCAAATTTGATGTGTTATAATTCACTTACTAATACTCTGTTCATTCGGGAAATATGCTCCGAGGGGATGGACGGGGATTCGGTCTGGAGGATGACAGTTCATGCCGACCCGGATCCTGCGTTTTCGTCTCGCGAGCGGGAATTGAAAATGAGCGAATGAGCCGCATAACTGCTGTAGTTATGTGTCAGGACAGAGAGTCGTGAGGTGAACTTATGATCAGGAAAGAAATGATAGCCATGCTGCTGGCCGGCGGCAAAGGGAGCAGACTGGGAATTCTGACCGATAGTGTGGCAAAATCAGCAATTCCTTTCGGTGGGAAGTATCGTGTCATAGATTTTCCGCTCAGCAACTGTATCAATTCAGGTATTGATACAGTTGGCGTTGTGACAAGATATCGTCCTGTACGACTTAATTCTCATATCGGTATAGGTACGTCCTGGGATATGGATAAGAGCTACGGCGGCGTGACGGTCCTCCCGACATTTGATGAAAAGGCGGACGGTCTGATCATTGGGACCGGTGAGGCAATATACAGAAATTATGAGTATATGCTTCAATATCATCCCGAGTATGTTCTGATAGCGCCGGGTGATCATCTCTGCAAGATGGACTATGAAATCATGCTCGACTTCATGAAAGCCATGAATGCGGATGTCGCGGTCTGTGCGATTCCTGCGAGAGAAGGAATCGAAGGCATTGAAAGAAATCTGTTTTACACGGATCCTTACGGCTATATCCTTCCCCCGGGAGAGGCTGCGGCAGACTCCAGACCATACGTATTTACGGGAATTTACATCTTCCGATGGACTGTATTGAAGGAAGCATTGCTGGCACTCAAGGATAATCCGATGTGTGACCTGAAGACCGATGTTCTTCCCTACTGCATGGAGAGCGGGAACACCCTCTGTGCATATGAGTTCACAGGGTATTATGAAAAGCTTTACTCACCTGCAGCATACTGGAAAGCCAACATGGAACTTCTATATGAAGACAGGGGTCCCGGCTTGAATCTGGATGAGCATTTCTGGAAGATTTACACGAACGGCGAGGAGAATGCGCCTGTTTATCTTTCAGATGATGCGGAAATCTCCAACTGCATAATCGGAGAAGGCGCTGATATTCAGGGCCGTGTCATAGACTCGGTCATAGGATCGGGCGTGACTGTTGAACCGGGTGCGGTGATCCGGAATTCCGTGATCATGCAGGAAGCATATATCGGCTCCGGTGTAATGATCGACAGAGCAATTATATGCGAGGGCGCAGGTATCGGAGAAAATACGGTCATAGGAACCGGAGAGTTTGTTCCAAGTAAGCTGGATCCGGCATTATATAATACGGATCTGGCGATCATCGGGGAAAATGCAGTTATCCCGTCGGATGTAAAAATCGGAAGGAACACAGTCATATCAGGTATGACAGATGACAGTGATTATCCGAACGGCATACTTGAGTCCGGTTGTGCTATCATTCCGGTTCAGAAAGAAGGTGATAATGCATGAGAGCAATCGGAATCATTTTGGCCGGTGGAGACAATAACCGGATGCGGGAGCTATCCAATAGAAGAACCGTTGCGGCAATGCCGATCGCTGGAAGTTTCCGCGCAATTGATTTCGCGCTTTCCAATATGTCGAATTCTCGCATCAAGAAGGTCGCGGTCCTGACTCAATATAACGCGCGGTCATTGAATGAGCACCTGAGCTCATCGAAATGGTGGGATTTTGGAAGTAAGCAAGGTGGACTTTATGTGTTCCCGCCGGCAGTGAACAATTTCACGAACAAATGGTGGTACAGCGGAGATGCCGATGCTATTTATCAGAATCTGGCCTATCTCAGAAATAACCATGAACCATACGTGGTAATTGCTTCCGCGGATGGTATCTGCAAGATCGACTTTGAAAGTCTGCTTGAGTACCACCTGGAAAAAGGTGCCGATATCACTCTTGTCTGTGCCAGAGGTACAGAGGAAGAAGAAAGCAGATTCGGCACAGTGAAGATGGATGATGCAGATCGTATTACGGAAATAGGACCGGCTCCGACCGGATCCGAAGGTGGATACGTTCCTACCGGAATCTATATCATTCGTCGACGTCTCCTCATTGAATTGCTGCAGAAATGTATTGCAGCGGGAGGGACGGACATAGTTAAAGACATTCTGATAAAGTTTGCGGATGTAAAAAAAATATATGGGTTCCGGCTGAATTCTTACTGGAGAAGTATGTCGACAGTTGAATCGTATTATCATACGAATATGGATTTCCTGGAACCAGAGGTGCGCGATTTCTTCTTCCGTCAGTATCCGAATATATATTCAAAGCAAAGTGATAATCCTCCGGCAAAATTCAATGATGGCAGTACCGTTAAGAACAGCCTCATATCATCGGGCAGTGTCATTAACGGCACGGTGGAAAACTCATTGATCTTTAAAAAAGTATTTGTCGGAAAGAACTGTATTATCAGAAATTCGATCGTTCTTAATGACGTCTACATAGGTGATAATTCGCACATTGAAAACTGCATCGTTGAAAGCCGCAACAATTTAAGACCCGATTCGGACTATCGCGGGACGGATGAAATTAAGATCGTTATCGAAAAAAACTGACCTTACGGAATCTGGACGGTAGCGAGGAAAGCGGACACGGGAAAGGGGTATTTATGAATATTACAGACGTTAGGGTGCGTAAAGTAGCTAAAGAAGGCAAAATGAAGGCTGTGGTCTCGATAACCATTGATGACGAATTTGTCGTACATGATATTAAGGTCATCGAGGGTGAGAAAGGTCTCTTCATTGCAATGCCCAGCCGAAAGGCAACGGATGGCGAATATCGAGATATCGCACATCCGATCAACTCATCGACCAGAAATGAGATTCAGGAGATCATTCTGAATAAATATTCTGAAACAATCGCACAGGAAGAAGCGGAAGCGGAGGCAGCTTCCTTTAATTTAATCTGACCCCATAGGTTAAGGCATAATTGACACCCATGTTACTCATACCCGACTACTTGTTACTGCTTGAAAGAGAAAGAGGCATCGCAAAGGCGGTGCTTCTTTTCATTTGCAAAATTAATAAAAATGGAATACTTTTAATGTTAATAGCGTTGGTCAAACAAAATACAGGCAGCAATTTAGTGAGTAAATCTTTGAAACAGGTCAAAATATTACAAAAATATTACAAATATTAAATATTTCTTCCTTTTTGTTACGAAGCATGCTATAATCATGCAACAGAAAGGAGCTATTTTGCTATGTTTAGAAAAAGACTGACAAGTGTAATTCTCGCGATGTCTCTGGTCTGTGCCGGTACGGTATCGACCTATGCCGATACAAGAGATGAGATCGCGAGTGCCCAGGCTGAAAAATCCGAAGCAGAATCTTCTCTTGCGGAAACGAACAGCCGTATAGATGTCCTGCAGAGCGAAAAAGGCGAGCTGCAGTCTTTCCTGGATGACTTGAATACGCAGCTCACAGATCTGTCAAATGAGCTTACCGACCTGAACAATCAGATCGAGGTAAAGAAAACAGAAGTCGAGATGGCAAAAGCTTCTGTGCAGCGGGCTAAAATCGAGGAACAATCCCAGTTTGAGGATATGAAGAATCGCATCCGATATATGTATGAGAAGGGAAGTACGGATTTTATCGTATCACTACTTGAGACCCGGGATATTACCGATTTCCTTACGCGTGCAGGCAGAATACAGGAAATGACTGCCTATGACCGTGAGCGGCTGGAAGATTACAAAGCTGCGAAGGCTGCTGTGGAGACGCAGCAGGCAACGCTTGAGGACGAAGAGAAGAATCTCGAAAACCTTAAGGCTGAGCAGGAAGCCAAAAAGGCTGAGGTCCAGGAAGTAGCAGGCTCAACGGACGCTCAGATCGCAGCTTATACCGAAAGTATCAGTGAAGAGACTATGAGAGCTTCTGAACTGCAGGCCCGGATCGAAGAAGAGCAGGATCGTATTGAATCTTTAAAAGAAAGACTTGCTGCTGAGGAAGAGGCTGCGAGAGAAGCGGAGCGCAGAGCAGCGGAAGCAGCTGCGTATGCCGCTCAGAGAGCAGCGGAGCAGGCTGCAATGGAAGCTTATGAAACTCAGGCAGCCGAGGCTGCGGAAGCTGCAGCCCAGGCTCAGGCAGAGGCTGAGGCGGCCCAGGAGGCAGCGGAACTCGCTGATGCGGCGGCGGATGAAGCAGCAGCGGAGCTTGCGCGTCAGGCGGCAGAGGCGGCTCAGGCGGCAGCTGAGGCTCAGGCGCAGGAAGCCGCGGAACAGGCAGCAGCTCAGGCGGAGGCAGCCCAGGTCCAGGCTGAGGCTGATGCGGCAGCGGAAGCGGCAGCAGCCCAGGCGGCGGCAGCTCAGGCACAGGCGGCGGCACAGGCCCAGGCAGAGGCTGAGGCGCAGAGAGCTCAGGCAGAAGCGGAGGCAGCCAGGGCAGCGGCTCAGGCGGCAGCGGAAGCGGCAGCAGCTCAGGCGGCGGCAGCCCAGGCGGCAGCGGAGGAAGCGGCGGCTCAGGCCGAAGCAGAAGCGGCAGCGCAGGCTCAGGCTGAGGAAGCTTCGTCATCGGGCGAGCTGCTCGGCAACTTCAAGATCACTGCATACTGCAATTGCGCAAAGTGCTGCGGAACGGCAGGAAATGCGACAGCCAGCGGTGTTATGCCGACATCCGGCCACACGGTCGCGATGGGCGGAGTTGATTTCGGAACAAAGCTTATGATCTACGGTGATGTTTACACTGTGGAGGATCGCGGAACGCCTTACGGACATGTCGATATCTATTTTGATACGCATGAGGAGGCTCTGGACTTTGGTCTGGACTACACGGAGGTCTACCGTGTAGGTTAAAAACTCAAAAGAGAAGAACGGGAACCGGCGCGGGGCGCCGGTTCTTTTATTGAGACGGAAAGCTGCGATCGGAACTGCTTTAGAATATTTAAAGTTTTTTAAAAAGATTCTTGACAGTTCAGGCTTTCTTTAATATAATTACTTCTGTTGTGACGCACGGAGTGCGGAACATATCGATGCGTGGCTCAGTTTGGTAGAGCGCTGCGTTCGGGACGCAGAGGTCGCAG
>CAMNDN010000088.1:0-7076 GCA_946535445.1 uncultured Lachnospiraceae bacterium | reverse complement strand
TCCTATACAGTACGGAAAAGGAGGATTGTACTGTATCGAAGCAGCTGATTTGACTCTAACGATAAATACCTTTCATGATCTGCGCTATTTCCGTCGGATCTTCTGTCTGTCGGATCGCCATCTGGCGTTTTTCGTCGTAAGCAGCTATTTTCCTGACTCTGTCAAGCACTTCCGGAAGATACTCGGAAGGAAACTTTACAGCTCCGTTCTGGTCCATATGGATTACTTCGAAAGGAGCGACATCCATAGAGCACAGAGAGACCGGAACCCCGACAGCCTCGATCGGAAGGTATCCGTGACCGGCTGTCAGACCAGTGAACAGGCATTGCACGCCCAGAGGACGCATCTCTTCGATATCTCTGGCCGGACCGTCCCCGATGACGCCGACGACTCCGACCTGGCGGAAGGCTGTAAGCATATTACCGCCGATGAGTGCATTTTTACGTCGGAGATGACCCGGAGCGTTGAGCTTCATAGCCAGAATTACAGGACCGCTGACCTTGTCGATTGCTTTCAGGATATCGACAAGACCCAGTCTGGTAAAGTTCATTCCGGGGATTCCGTATACACAGGTGACTGCAAAGCCGCAGCGCGGTCCGATAGACGGATAAAGGCAGCGAATGCGTTCGTCCGTGAACCAGTTAACAGAATGAGGCTCGTAAAGACCAAGGCAGTTCTCAGTATCTGCAGGGTAGGTCGCTACAGCGTTGGTCACTGTTGGTGTATCATATTTCTCCAATTCCTGCATAATACTTAATAATTCAGGGTCCGGAGTGTTTCTCATGATTATTTCCTCACTGGTTCACGACATTGATCGGATTTCCGTCGATAAAGGCCTTCACGTTATTTACTGTTATGTCCATGATCCTCTGTCTCGCAGCCTGTGCAGCCCAGGAGATATGCGGAGTGATGATACAGTTCTTAGCTTTCAGCAGCGGATTGTCTCCCATGACAGGCTCTGTGGATACAACATCCAGACCGGCAGCATATACTTTCCCACTGTTCAGCGCATCTGCCAGATCCTGCTCATTGACCAGCCCGCCTCGACTGTTGTTGATAATGATGACCCCGTCTTTCATTTTTGAAATGCTGTCTTTGTTGATTATTCCCTCATTTTCTGCAAAAAGCGGACAATGCAGGAAGATTACGTCCGATTTCGCATAGAGTGTGTCGAGATCAACATATTCTGCAAGTTTCCGCCCCTCGTCTGACGGATGTCTGTCGACTGCGAGAACTTTCATATCCATGGCACCGAGAATTCTTGCAGTTGTTTTACCGATACGGCCGAGACCGATGATACCTGCAGTCTTTCCATAGAGCTCGATCATGGGATAATCCCAGTAACACCAGTCAACATTGTTTTCCCATTTACCTTCTTTGACTGTCTGATCATGATGACCGATATGAGAGCAGATTTCCAACAGCAGGGATACCGCATACTGACCAACGATCTGAGTTCCGTATGTGGGAACATTAATGACCGGAATATTTTTTTCGGCGGCATATTTGAAGTCTATAACATTGTAGCCTGTCGCAAGTACCGCGATTGCTTTCATGTTCGGGCAGCGGTCGATGGTCCCGGCGCTGATCGGAGTCTTATTGGTGATCACGATGTCTGCGTCGCCTATTTTTTCGGCAATGACCGGAGACTCTTCATAGGAAGTCCTGTCATGAACAGTGAGGTCACCCAGTGCGGCAAGTGCGTCCCAGCTGAGATCGCCCGGATTCTCCGTGTAGCCGTCCAGTACAACTATTTTCATATTTATATCCTTTCTTCGGCAGATCCTGCGTATCCCGACAATTACAATTTGCTTACGATTTCAGCCATTTTGTCACCGTCATCGATCCAGAGCTCCCTGAGTTTCTTGAACTCGTCGCCGAGTGAGAAGTCGCGGACCCCAAGATCGATGTAGTACTGGAGATGATCCGGTTTCAGCACTTCGCAGCGCGGGCGGATCCCGTGGCTGAGTGCGGTCTCGATCATTTTTCTTTCGGCAGCCTTCCATTCATCCACGATGTCCGCGCTGT
Organism: uncultured Lachnospiraceae bacterium; assembly: GCA_946535445.1. Taxonomy (GTDB): domain Bacteria; phylum Bacillota; class Clostridia; order Lachnospirales; family Lachnospiraceae; genus Chordicoccus. The sequence continues at coordinate 5,048 of CAMNDN010000088.1, read as the reverse complement.
TTTTTCCAAGGCTCATGCTGTAGTCCGAGGGTCCGAACTGGACCATGTCGACACCCTCGATTGAGCAGATCTCCTCAAGCTGTGCCATAGAACAATCCTTTTCGATCATGAAGGCCAGTACAATGTCGTCCAGTCTTTCCGCATGTCTGAGCTGCGGCATGTAAGTCTGTGTACCGATAAAGCGTCTGGATGGGCAGCCGAAGCGGCCTTTGGACCAGGGAGTATCTGATTTCATGGCCTCAACGGTCTCGCGGACCTCATCAGCTGTATGATGATCCGCGAAAAGAATAGCCTGAAATCCGGCGGCAACGGCTTTCTGAGCAACATATTTTCTTCCCTGGAAGTCGACTTTCATCATACTTCCCATGTTGTGAAGCTCAGCCGCTCTGCAGATATTTTCAAGATCCAACTGAGTGAAGGGAGCATACTCACCGACGAACTCGATGTAGTCGAAATTGCCGGTGGCACCGATTGCTTCTGTATAAAAAGGCCAGGTGCTCCATACGCGGGTAGATGTACTGCATTTGTTGTCTTTGAGCATCTGTCTGATTTTATTTTCTTTCATAAGTGATGATTTCCTTTCTTTTTAATACATTTCAATAATGATCGATGCAGATGTTGTATGCTTTACTGTGCGGAAACAGCCGGTTTTCTGACTGCCTTAAAGATGGAATAACCTATTGTAAAAACGGTAGCAAGGATGCAGATCGCAGCAATCGGTGAAGAAATGATCGGCAGCCACTGCCCATCTGTCTTCATGAGCGATCGTCTGAGGTACAGTTCGAGCATCGGAGCAAGAATGAATCCGACGACCATCGGTGCCAGCGGGAAACCGTGCTCTTTCAGCAGGTAGCCGATGATACCGAAGATGACCATTATGAAAATGTCAAGTGTGTTGTTGTTTGCACAATATGAGCCTACGAAACAGCATACAATAACGATCGGAAGAAGCAGCATCGAGGGGATGGAAAGCATCTTCGTGAAAATCGGAAGACCGAAGTACTCCATTACGAAGAAGAGCACATTTGCAAGGACAAATGCCGCCAGGATCGCATACACCAGCTCACCCTGTGTCTTGAAGAGAAGCGGACCGGGCGCAATATCGTTCATCTGGAAACCGGCCAGAATGATGGATGTCGCGTTATCGCCGGGGATACCAAGTGTCAGAAGGATGATCATTGCGCCGCCGACAGTCGCGTTGTTGGCAGTTTCGGAAGCAATGATACCGTCTACCTCGCCCTTACCGAAAGTTTCCGGATGCTTAGATGTTTTCTTGGCGTAGGAGTAGGCCATGAGATTGCTGATGTTTCCCCCTAAGCCGGGAAGTACACCGATGAGGAGACCCATGAGAGAGACCGGAATGATCATTTTTATTCTCTTAAAGTAATCTCTGAATGTAAAATTTTTTCCCTCATTCTGATTGGTCCCGCTGAAATCCAGGCTCTTCTGTGATGCCTTATCCCGGGCTGTCGCCATGATCTGCGAAACCGCGAACAGACCGATCAGAACAGGTACCAGAGAAAACCCGTTGGAAAGCTTTGTGATACCGAAAGTATAACGGTAAACGGAACTCAGACCGTCTGTTCCGACACACGCAAGGCATACACCGAGCAGACATGCAATGAGTCCTTTGGTCATATTTTTGCCGGCCAGTGAAGAAACTGTAGTCAGAGCGAAGAGGATGATGCCGAAGTAGTCATAGGAACTCAGTTTAAGCGCGAACTGTGCGATATACGGTCCGACGAATGACAGGACGACCGCACCGAAGATGCCGCCTACGAAGGAAGAGATGATTGCGGCACTGAGAGCTGTTTTGGATTTTCCCTGCTGCGCCATAGGATATCCGTCAAAGCATGTCGCTATAGAGGAAGGAGTGCCGGGAATTCCGAGAAGAACTGCTGAGATGAGACCGCCGGAACTTCCTCCGACATAAACCGATACGAGGAAACAAAGTCCGCTGATCGGGTTCATTCCGAATGTGAAAGGGAGCATGATGGCCAGAGCCGTAAAAGCGGACAGGCCCGGCAGAGCTCCGATGATCAGACCGCCGAAGGTACCTACCAGCATCAGAAGGAGAGTTTCAAGGCTGGCAATTGAAGCAAATCCACCAAGTAATTGCATTTCTTATCTCCTTTCTTATTGGAAGAGTGCTCCGACAGGGAGCTGAATGTGGAAGACATTGTAGAACACGGTATTAAGGAATACCGGAACGGCAATGCATATGATTACTACAAGAACCAGCATTTTTTTGTTCTTTTTGATGTGGTCGGGCATGAGGACCCAGCATTCGAAAAGAAGATAAAGGATAGAAGTGATTGTGAACCCTATGTTCAGGATCAGGAAGTAATAGACGAAAAGTGCTGCCGTTGTAAGAACGAGAGGCAGATTAATTTTTTTATCAGTTCTGCTTTGTTCATTTTCGGTTACTTCAGCCGGATCAGGTTTCTTTCTGATTGCCTGAATGATCTGGAACGCGGAGAGGAAAAGAAGCAGTATGGCCGCCAGCTGCGGGAAGAATCTTGATCCGAGCACATCGGAAGTCGTTTGCTGGATTTGGAATGAATAGATGTAATAGACAACTGCAATAACCGCGATCACAATTCCGGAAATTATATCACCATGTTTTTCTTTCATTGTGTTTCTCCTGCTTTTGTTTTGGCTGCCGTACTGGATGCGTCTGTGAGGTCAGCATCAGTACGGCAGCTCCTTATTGGATCAAAATCGTGCAAATGTATTATTCATGCTTTACTGTGCATCAAGGAATGCTTCCTTGTAAGGAAGGAGTGTCTCCTCATACATCTTGTTGCAGTAATCTTTTGCCTCGTCACCGCCCATGAATACAACGTCAAGATAGTTGCTTTCGATACTCTTAATGAATTCAGGATCCTGTGTAACTTTTTCAAGGACATCTGTGAGGGCTGCCACTTTCTCATCCGGAACATTCGGACCGGTTCCTACCCAGAAGAACTTGGAGAAGTCAACATTGGTAAGGCCGAGGTCAGATGCGATCGGAACATCCTGCGGCAGCAGGTCATTCTTCTCTGTTCCGAGAAGTACAAGCGGGATAAATTCGCCTGTGGAGAAGTAATCATTTGCAAGTGAGTAGGAGATATTAATAACATCCGTCTGCAGGCCGAGAAGGGCTGTCATTTTAGCTGCGTTATTACCTACATCGACAAAGCGGAGAGAAGCATCCCACTCTTTATTCATCGCGATACCGCAGATCTGGTTGGAGGCCCCGATCTTTCCGCCGTATTCAATCGTGTTCGGAGAAGCCTTGTCAGCTGCAAGCAGGTCTTCAAGAGTGTTCCAGCCGGACTCCTTGTTAACTGCAAGGACGGTCGTGTTGTCGATGATCGGAACACCGATTGTTTTGAAGGAGTCGATATTGATATCGGATGTTCCCTGGATGTACGGAACAAACATATCTGTTCCGTTAACGATCAGTGTGTTGCCGTCTGCAGGAGCATCGATACATTCCTGCATGCCCATGACAGTCGCTCCGCCGTCTACGTTCTTTACAACGACATTTACACCTGTTATTTTCTGCATCGCTGCGGCAAGTGTCCTTGTATTGCGGTCTGTGTCACCCCCGGCCTTTACCGGGCAGATGATCGTGATGTCTTCTGTGAACTGGCTGCCGGCTGAAGTTTCCTCACCGGTCGCCTCAGAAGAAGTTTCTTTTGCTGCATCAGCGGCTGTTTCTTCCTGTGCGGTCTCTGCTGTTGCTTCTGCAGTTGTGGATTCTGCAGCTGTCCCGCCGCATCCAGCCAGTGTTGCTGCTGCGATAATAGTGCTCATAAGTGCGCTTAATATTTTCTTTTTCATTGGTATCCTCCTGACCGAAAAGTGTAATCATTTTGCATTTTTCGTGCTTCGATTCTATAATACAGAGTGAAATGATTATTTTGCCGGCATTGAAATAATCGATACCTGTATCCCCGTGGAAGCTCTGTTTTTGCTTCCTGTAAGTATATTTTCACACTTCTGTTGTAATTAAGCCAATACATAAACTAGTTCTTGCAATCGAAGAATTCGATTTCTAGAAATTGTTCCTTATACAAGAGAGGCCTTGAAATGGACGTAAAGCATCTTCAATACATTATTACAGTAGCGGATGAGGGGAATATTACGAAGGCTGCCGAAAAACTTTTTATTTCTCAGTCATCATTAAGTTATTATCTGACTACAGTGGAAAAGCAGATCGGAACACCTCTCTTCCTGCGCCAGCGGCATGGCGTGACCATTACACCTGCAGGGGAGAAATATGTGGAAGCGTGCAGAAAAATCGTTGCTATCAAAGATGAACTTTACAAAGAAATCGCCGAGCTCAAGGAAGCGGAACGAATTACGATATGCAGCTTTTCTGTGTGGGGAAGCCGATTTCTTGCGGAGAATCTTCCGTCCTTTGAAAAGCGATACCCGGGTGTGCTTTTTCAGGTATCCCAGGTCGAAAGCATATACATGAAACCGGACATACAGTCTGGCAGGATCGCATTTGCCCTTCTGTCAGTCAGTCCGTATGAGAAAACAGAAAAATCGATGGAACTTCTGCGGAAGGAACCGTTTTACTTTGCGGTCAGATCGTCTCATAAATTCGTGGAGGAACATCCTGAGGAAGAAATAAAACTTCAGGAAATTCTGGAAAATTTTGCGAATTCGAATTTCCTGATTTCAAGAAAGCAGAGTGCCAACTATATTACGATCAGACATGTTTTCGAGGAACATGAGTTCCGACCGGCATCCTTCACGGAGGTGAACGGACTTTATCTGACGGCGGATATGGTTGCAAACGGAACAGGTGTTGCCTTCATGCCGGCTTCCGGTGTGATTAGTCATCCGGGTCTTAAATTTTATAGGGTGACGCCCAGGATCTATCGCTATAATATGCTCTTCAGCAAGCCGATTCATAATCAGAGTGAGATTGAAAGGGCATTTCATCGATTCATTATTAATAGTTTTAGAGATAAAAAATAAGAGATGTTTTACAAATGTCTCTTTTCATTTTTTTCTTGTCTGCGATGTGTTATTATAGTAAAGACAGGTGA